>JAAEQP010001433.1 GCA_024231375.1 bacterium
GAATCCGAACCGACGCCGTGGACGCCGCCGCTGTCGGGTATCAACCATCCGTATCTGTTCCCGCTCTATCCGGACGCCCATGCCTCGTATTGGGCCTACACCTTCGAGCGGGACGAGTCCATGGCGAACATGGCCATCGAGATCAAGGGCCAGTTCCCCCGTTGCCGCTACATGAGCCTGAGCTGCTACGACCCGGACACCGCCAGCGTCATTGACGACATGCGCGACACCCGCATCGAGCCGGACGAAGGCTGCATCAATCCCTTCCGGCCCCAGGAGGACCGCGCGGACCCGAACCGCTCGTACACGGTGTACGTGGTTCCCGAAGGCAGCCCCTGGGCCCACTGCGCCAACACCATTGTGGTGCCCTCCAGCGCCACCAACACGACGCTTGCCCTGCGCATCTACCGTCCCGACGAAGGCTGTGACATCAAGGGCGACGTCCCGCTCCCGGAAATCACGGCCTTCAACGACCTGACCGGCGAAGTGCGACCGTTGCCCGTGAGGGGCCGCGAAGAGCAGAAGGCCATTGCCAAGCGCATCGTCGGCGTGATCCGGAACGTCGCCGCGAACAAGGACACCTTGGCCGCCATGCAGAACATGGTCGATCCTCAGATCAGTTTCTTCCGCTGGAAAGGCGAAGGCTACCTCCCGAACGCCGACAACGCCTA
>JAAEQP010001434.1 GCA_024231375.1 bacterium
AACGCCGGACTTGCCTACGCGACCGGGGACTGGCTCCTGCATCTCGACGCGGATGAGGCGCTGGATGCGGACGGCGCGTCGCGTATCCGGGCCGCCGTCGACGCGGACGGCGCAGGGGCGGATGCCATCGAAGTGACCCTCGCCAATTACTGTGAGGACGTGGGCGCGTGGCGTTGGGTGGCCACGGAACCGGGCAATACCATGGCCCGCGGGGCGTCGGGCTACATTGCCACGGAGTTGCTGCGTCTGTTCCGAAACGGCCGCGGATTCGAGTACCGGGAAGCGGTCCACGAGAACATCACCGAAAGCGTCCGGGACCAGGGCGGCGTGATTCGGCGGGAACCCATCGTCATCCATCACTACGGGTACGAAGGGCCTGAGTCGGGGGACAAGACGAAGGCGAGGATGTACCACGCCCTGGCGTTGAAGAAGACGGAGCAACGGCCGAACGACCCCAAGACCTGGCACGATCTGGGCGAGCAGACCCTCGCCCTGGGCAATGCCAAAGAGGCCGAGACCTACCTGCACCGGGCGCTGGCGATAGACCCGGTGCATCTGGGCGCGGCGTCGACGTTGGCGGGGATGTTTCTGGGCCGGGGCGAGTTGGATGAGGGCCGTCGCATCTTCGAGGGGCTGGAGGCCGCGGGGGTGACGGCACCGCACGTGACGATGAACCTGGGCATGGTGGCGTGCAGGCAGGGGCGGCTTGCCGAAGCGCGTGAACGGTTGGAGGCCGTGCTGGAGGCCGTACCGCACCACGTGATCGCGCGGCTGTGCATGGCGCGGGTGTTGGACCGTGCGGAGGGGGCGGAAGCCGCGCGTAGCGAGTACCAGCGGGCCATCGCCATCGCACCGAAGTTGGAGGAACCCAACAAGCTGCTGAATGCGCTTGAGCTGCGAACTAAGGGCGAGCGACTGTACGGGGCGGGAGAGGCGGGCGGCGCACTGGAGGCGTTCATCAGAGCGTTGGGGCTGGACCCGGAAGACCCGATTCTGCGGAACGACGCAGGCGTGGTGCTGGCCGGGATGGGCGAACCGGCGCGGGCGCGCACGTTTTTCGAGCAGGCGCTGAAGTTGGCGCCCGACCTCACCGAAGCACACGACAACCTCGTGGCGCTGGGGTAGGGCCGGCGCCGGTCGGGAAGGGAATCCGACGGCGGCATACCGGGATGGGGATGAAGATTCTGTCGGTCGTGGCGTGACCTTGTGGCCACGTCGGTGGCTCTGTCAGGAGACCCGACACAACGGAGTCGCCCTCGACACGCTGTCCGCCTGTTTCGCGGCTACCGGGGCTGGGGCATCATGATGCCCCAAAGCCAAAGCGGCATCGTGATGCCGCACTCTCCAAAACGGCGATGCAAGACGGGCGTTGCGGAGACCGGCCACAGCG
>JAAEQP010001435.1 GCA_024231375.1 bacterium
GCGTGAACCGGACTTGCCCGCCGCTCAGCAACGTGGCGGACTGAACAGTTTCTTCCAGTGGCGGGAGTTGTAGGCGGTCGCTGTCCCACTTGAAGACGTGGACGTAGACGGTGTTACCCTTGTGGGTACTGCAACCCCATTCGCCGGGAAGATACGGTCCGCCGCGCGTGCCGTAGATGCTCTCGCCGTTCGCGCGTAACCATTCGCCCATTTCGTGGAGCCGTTCGACCTGCCGCGGTTCGATGCGGCCGTCCGGCATAGGGCCGACGCTGAACAGGAGATTGCCGTCGCCGCCCGCGGTTTGCACGAGGGTCTGGATGCACTGTTTGAGGGACTTCATGCGATCGTCGGGTTTCCACGCCCACTGTTGGCAGATGGTCATGCACGTTTCCCAGGGTCGCTGGTCGTTGAAAGTGCCGACGCGTTGTTCGGGGGTGTCGTAATCGCCGGGACACAAAGCGTCTTCGGACGTGACGCCTTCCATGCCTTGGCGGGCTTTGCCCACGCGGTTGTTGACGAGCATGTGGGGGTCGACTTCGCGGCAAAATCCGTAGAGTCGCAACCCGCGCTCGGGCGTCCACGGGTCCTCCCATTCGCCGTCGAACCACATACTGTGGAGGGGGCCGTAGTTCTCAACCAGTTCCCGTACGTGGCTCTCGATGTAGTCCTGGAATCGGTCCATGCTGGGCTTTTGCCCCTCCGGCAACGCGTAGCCCGGCCCGCCCTGGGTGTCGAAGGTGTTGTAGTCTGGTTGATACCAATCCAGTATCGAGTAATACGTGCCGAACGCAATCCCCGCTTCCTTGCACGCCGCGGAAAGTTCCCGGAGCACGTCCCGTCCCAAGGGGCTGAGCATGATGTTGTAGTCTGTGGTTTTCGTGTCCCACATGCAGAATCCGTCGTGGTGTTTCGAAGTGAAGACCATGTAGCGCATACCGGCATCCTTGGCAATGCGCACCCACTCCTTCGCGTCAAACTTGACGGGGTTGAACTGCTTGTA
>JAAEQP010001436.1 GCA_024231375.1 bacterium
CGTCCCCGGCGCGACTACGTGTCCCCGGACGTTAACACCCGCCTTCTCATCCTAGCTGAACGAAGTGAATCTGGTTCCCCGGCGACTGTTCAGGACCGCGAGATCCTTCGCGTTGCTCAGGATGACGGAGTGGGTATGCTCCCCGCGTTCCGCACATGCTCTCCGTGCCATCCGAGCGAAGTCGAGGGGCATCACACCCCGGCAACTGCCCTGGAGCGAGGCGTGCCATCGCTTCCCCCACAGAACTGGCGAAGGCGCTTCAGCCGAAGTAATCCTTCAGCTTGTTCCGGAGCGTGCGCACGCTGATGCCGAGCACCCGGGCGGCGTGGGTCCGGTTTTCGCCGCAGTGGGACAGGGTCTTGAGGATGAGTTCCTTCTCCATCTCCGACACCGTCGTGCCCATGGGCACCCGCACACCATCGCCATCGTCGGTACGCGCAGGCTGGTCGCCCGACAGGTTGAAGTGCTCGGGTCCCAGCGTGCGATCCGACGACAGCACCACCGCGCGCTCGATGGTGTTCTGCAACTCGCGCACGTTGCCCGGCCACGGATACGCCAAGAACAGCGCGCGGGCTTCCTGGGAAAATCCCGCGATGTCCCGGCC
>JAAEQP010001437.1 GCA_024231375.1 bacterium
ACGAGGCGGAAATGATCGCGCGGCGCATCGCGGCAATGTGTAGCGGCGACGCGCCCGTCACCGTGGCCGACCCGGACACGGACAAACCACGACCGGCAGAGTTTGGCGACGTGGCGATGCTGTTTCGCTCCACTACAGCCGTCTATTTGTACGAGAGAGCGCTGAAGGACCATGGCGTGCCGTACGTGGTAGTCGCAGGCACGGGATTCTACGAACGCCAGGAGGTCACGGACCTCCGAAACCTACTGCGTGTGGTGACCGACCCTATGGACGAACTCGCGCTGCTCGGGCTGTTGCGCGGCCCCATCGTGGGGCTATCCGACGACGCATTGGTGCGGTTGCGGCACAGAGGGAATCTGCCGCTTGCCCTGTGCGAAGAACCTCTGGAAGACGAACCCGAACGGGACCATCTGGTAGCGTGCAGAGGCCTGCTCGACGACCTGCGCGCGCACACGGAGATGCGGTTGCCGGATTTCCTCCGCTACGTGCTCCAGCGAACGAACTACGAGGCCGTCCTCCTCGGTCAGGGCTTCCTTGGGGTGCAGAAGGCGCTGAACGTGCGCAAGGTACTCGACGTGGCGGACGCGTTCAGTGCCACGCGTACCCCGCGCTTGGCGGCCTTTGTGCGCCACATGGACGACATGACCTCCGAGGCCATTCGCGAAGGCGAGGCGTCCGCCCAGACCGCGGGAGCGGGCGCAGTAACCCTGATGACGATCCACAAATCGAAGGGTCTGGAGTTCCCCATCGTCTTCCTACCGGACCTGACACGCAAGTCTGGCCAATCCACACGATCAACGACCAAGAAGAGCGGCTCGGGAAGCCTCGCGCCGCAGGTCACGGACGACACCGGGTCGACTGTAACGCCCGAAGTGGCCAAATACCTGGAATTGGACGAGCGCGAACTCGAAGCGGCCGAGCACGCGCGCATTCTGTACGTTGCTATGACCCGGGCACGCGATTGGCTCGTCTTGTCCGGCTCGCCTGGCGCCAAGGGAAGCAAGTCGTCGTGGTTCGCGGATTTGGACGCCCTTTTCTGCTTCACCGGAGCCCCCGATGGCGAAGGGCGCACGGGCGACTCGTGGCGCGCCACGGTGCGTCGCGAGGTACCGGAGGCCGCGGTGCCACGCTCCACCGGCGAGTCGACGCCTTCGCCGTCCAGCGACGTACTGCATGCACGCGCAAACCTTGTGACGCCGACGCACACCACCCGCCGCACCTTTTCGGTGACGGAACTGCTGCCACTCATGGCAGACGGGACAGTGCCGGACGACCCCGTCGCGTCCGCGCCCAATTCTCCGATAAACGCAGCCTTCCGAGGCACGTTGACGCACCGGTTCTTCGAGTTGTGGGACTTCATGCAGGCCGGTGTACCGCCCGTTGCGGAGTTTCTCAGGCGGGAATGCCCGGACGCACGGTTCCACAAAATGCTGGAGCCATCCTTGGAGGCAACCGCCAACCGGTTCATGGAGACACCGCTCTACGCGGTCCTCCGAGACCAGAAGCAACTTCAACGCGAACAGCCGTTCACGTTGCGGGTGGACGACGCGCTGGTCACAGGCGTCATCGACGCCGTCCTGGACGACGGGTCCCTGGTGGATTACAAGACAGGCCGTCCGTCGCCTCGGAAAGAGTCTCAGTACCACCTTCAACTCCACCTCTACGCGGCGTCGTTGAAGCGCATCCGCAACGTGGAAGCGTGCGCCGCACATCTGTGCTACCTGGACGAGGAATCCCCCGGGTCCATGGTATGCAACATTGGATTGACGGAGTCGTCGGCCGAGGATGCGATGAATCGGGCAAGCGTGGCGATTCGCCAGCTTCGCGACGGCGGGTAACCGGAACCCATCCTGGCCGGTGGATGGTACAATGAGGCGAGGCGTGGCCAAGCTGGAGGAGTCTGAACCATCATGCGCGAAGTCGAAACCGCCATACTCGAGTACGTGAACGGCCTGTCCATCGTAGATACGCACGAGCACCTTCCCCATCAGGAGGACGCGCGCCGTCAGGATGCGGACGTGCTGTCGGAATACCTCACCCACTACTTCAGCCGAGACCTCATCTCGGCCGGACTCTCCCAACAGGATTTCGACAAGGTAGTGGACGTGACGCGCCCGTTGGCGGACCGCTGGCGCCTGGTCGAACCCTATTGGCAGGCAGCGTGCAACACCGGTTATGGCCGATGCCTGGAAATCTCGGCGCGCGACCTCTACGGGATCACTCCCATCTGCGGGGACACAATTGAGGCGTTGAATGAGGCCTTCCGGAAGGGTATCGCGCCCGGCCATTACCGGCGTGTACTCAAGGAGGAGTCGGGGATTCGGATCAGCCTGCTCGACAACCATCTTGGGTGCGACCGCGAGTTCTTCCGCTCCGTGTACCGCCTCGACGAGTTCGTGTACCCCAGGTCTCACACGGAGGTCGCCGGCATCGAGCAGCGCACGGGCATGACGATTCGAAGCTTCAACGACTGGCTGGAGGCGTGTGAGGCGGATCTGCAACAGGCGCTGGAACGCGGAGCCGTGGCGCTGAAATGCGGCCTCGCCTACGTGCGGTCACTACACTTCGCACGGGCCACCTACCAGGATGCGGAAGAAGAGTTCAACGCCTTCATCGCGGGAAGCCGCGGTCCGGATTGGCAACCCAAACCTATCGAGGCAAGCCCACGGTTTCAAGACTACATGATGCACTACATCCTGCGGCTGGCGGGCAAAAGCAATCTGACCTTCCAGTTTCACACGGGGTTGCAGGAGGGCAACGGCAACCTCATCGCCAACAGTGATCCGACGTTGCTGTCCAACGTGTTCCTGGAATACCCGGACGTGGACTTCGACGTGTTTCACATCGGATATCCCTACCAACAGGTGGTGTCCGTGCTCGCCAAGACCTTCCCCAACGTCTTCATCGACATGTGCTGGGCCCACATCATTTCGCCCGTGGCGTCGATTCAGGCCTTGGTCGAATGGCTCGATTCCGTGCCCGCGAACAAGATCAGCGCCTTCGGCGGCGACTACTGCTTCGTCGACGGGGTATACGGCCACCAGTTCCTCGCGCGGCGCAACGTGAGCCGTGCGCTTGCCATGAAGGTGGATGCGGACGACATGGACCTCGACCGCGCCTGTCAGATCGCCGAGATGCTGTTTGTGTCGAATCCGCTCCGCATCTTCAAGTTGGACAGCGCCCTGTGAGGCCGTCGCCATCCCACGCCATTCTCTTCCCGGCCGCAGTGCTATTCATGGCTCTGTCCCTCTGTCCCCTTGCCCCGGCTTCGCCCGGCGAACCGGCGGAACAGATCGACAAAGGAAACGGCGTACGCGTCTGGTACGCCTCACGAGACGAAAATCTTGCCGTGCGGGCGGAAGGCATTATTGCCGAAGCGCTGGACGGACTTGCGGATCGTCTTCCACGCGGCGACAAACCGATCGAGGTCGTCATCTGCCCCACAATGCGCGAGTTCGAGCGGTTCGCGGGACCCTACGCACAGCCAAAGGTCTCTGGGGTAGCGCTACCGGAAAAGGGCGTCATCGCCGTGAAGACGCCCCGCATCATGATGGAACAGAATGATATTGCCGGTACGTTGCGCCACGAATTGGTGCATATCCTCCTCCAACGCAACGTAAACGTGCGCCACTTGCCCCGCTGGCTCAACGAAGGGTTGGCCATGACGCTGTCCATGGAGTTCCGGTGGACAAGCAGCTTCCGGGTCGGGAAGATGTACGCCTACGGCAATGTGATCGCTTTGCGAAACCTGGACTTGGCGTTCCTTGAACCGGGACGGGAAACGGAGTTCGGCGATGCCTATGCCCAAGCCCATATGATGACCCGGCATCTGCGCGATCAAGTCGGCGAGGACGTGCTCTGGACCATTGTCAACGACCTGGACGAGCGCACCTTCGCGAAGGCCCTGCAAGCGCACGCTTCCATGACGCCCATCGAGTTCTTCGAGACGTGGGAATCGTCGTTGTGGAAGGTTGCCCTCGTGTTCTCAATTGTGTCAGGATTCACGCTGTTCCAGGCGATGGCGATTCTCACAGTCATCGCCTACGTTCGCAAACGCCGCCAAGGCCTGCAGCGAATGCGCGAATGGGAAGAAGAGGAGGAGGATGGCCCGCCGTTCATGACGGTGGGCCAGTTGGAGGACCAGGACGGTCCCTATCCGTGGGAAGAGGAAGACGAGGAGTATTCATGAGCGATGGCAGCAAGACGCGGGTGGCGGTGATCGGAGCCAGCGGGATCGGCAAGCACCATGCGAAATGGTGGACTATCGAGGGCGCCGACGTGTGCGCGTTTGCGGGCACGTCGGAAGCCAGCGTAGCAAAGGCCGAGGAAGGGCTGAAAGGCCTGTTCGACTTTCAGGGCCGGGGCTACACCAGCATCGACGAGATGATTGCGCAGGAACGCCCGGATATCGTCGACGTGTGCTCCCCGCCTTCGCTCCATTTCGACCATACCAAGGTAGCGTTGGAGGCGGGGTGCCACGTGCTCTGCGAAAAACCCTTCGTCTTTGACCCTGCCAAGTCGCACGAATCCCTCATGGCCGAGGCGCGGGAACTGGTGGACCTGTCTCAACGCGTGGGCAAACGGCTTGGCCTGTGCGCGCAATACGTTATCTCGGCCCGCATGATCCGCAACCTGTGGAAGCGGACGCGGAGCGACCGCGTTGCCAAGCAGTACAAGGTCCATTTGGCGTCGCCCGCCAAGGGTCGCGCACCGGACCCGGAACGAGTCTGGATCGATCTGGGTCCGCATCCCCTGAGCGGCTTGCAGGTGTTCTCGCACGACGGCGAGATTCTGTGGGACACGTTGCGCACCGAGTTCGAAGGATACACGGCGCGCGCCACGTTCCAAGCCCGCCGCACCTCCGGCGAACTAATCGACTGCGAACTCATCACCGGCAACACCACCGAAGGTCCTCCCCATATCCGCCAAGTATCCTTGGAGGACTACGTCGTCAATATTGGCGGCGAGAACGACGAAGACGGCATCTACTGCGCACGGTTCGAGACGCCGGACGGCGTGTACCGCGAGCCCGACTTCATGCGCGTGCTCATTGCCGAATTCCTTGCCGGTGCGCCATCGGCGGACACGCAGATCGCGTTGACGAACCTGGACTGGCTCCTTCGAATCCTGGATCATTCCCGAGGGAAGGGCGGAAGCTAGATCGTCAAGAGCCATGCCACTGGAGACCTATGGAACAGCTTGACCCCTCGCGACTGCGGGCCCTGCCAGGCCGCCCCACTCCCCTGGGCGCCACGCCCGGCGAGGGAGGCGTCTATTTCGCCATTTTCGGTGGCCCCGCCACACGGGTGTGGCTCGCCGTCTTCCAGACCCACGACGCCGGTTCGCCCGTGTGGGAGTATGAACTGTCCAGCGAACGGGACCGGGTCGGCGGTGTCTGGTGCGTCTTCGTCGAGGGTGTCGCCGAAGGCGCCCTCTACGCCTACCGCATGAACGGACCCGACGATCCGCGCCACCAATACGACCCCAAGCGGCGCCTCATTGACCCCTACGCCAAAGCCGTCGTGGGCGATATTCCCGTCGGCAACGGCAAGAGCGTGGTCGTCAAGCAGTCGCCTGCCCGCCAGCGCACTGGCCCAGGCATCCCGCTCTCCCACACCGTCATCTACGAGACCCACGTCCGTGGCGTGACGGTGGACGCCTCCTCGGAGTCGAAATCACCCGGAACGTACCGGGGACTCAAGGACAAGATCCCCTATCTGAAGGAACTGGGCGTCACGACGGTGGAACTACTTCCGATACAGGAATGCGGCGAAGGTGTGTTGGACCGATTCGACCCGGCCACAGGCGACGCCTTGGTCAACTACTGGGGATACAATCCCATCGCCTTCATGGCGCCCACGGGCCGGTACGCCGCGGCCCCCGAGACCGCCGGCCAAGTGGCCGAGTTCCGGGATCTGGTGGACGCGATCCACAAGGCGGGACTCGAGATCATCCTGGATGTAGTCTTCAATCATACCGCCGAGGACCGGGGCCACAAACCCGCCCTG
>JAAEQP010001438.1 GCA_024231375.1 bacterium
ACAGATTGGGAAACCGGTCCCGGACGATCTCGTAGACTTGTCCGAAGACAAGACGGATCTCCTCCTCGGCGTCCGGGGCGGTGCGTACTTCGATAACATGGCGAAGCGTGCGGAAATTGCACGTCCACCCAATGGTGGTTGCCAGACCGATCGGTGCCATCCGCCGGAAGGCGCTCGTGAGCTTCTTCTTCCGGTCAAACGCCTTCTCGTCGTCGATCTCGTAGGCCTGCGCCAGCGCCGCCTGGACCTCCTCCAACTGCTCGAAGGTTCGCGCGAAGATCTCCATGCCTTCCTCGCTCTCGCGGATGTGCATGGGCACGTAGGCGGACAGGTCCTCCAACCGAACGTAACGCAACGACTCCTGGGAAATGGCCGTTCCCGCCCGATGCCGCACAAGCTCGTGCGTCAGCACACGGCTCACGTCGGCGAGCACAAAGTTCAGGTAACTGTGCTCAAGCACGCTTCCGTGGCCCACCTCGAGAATGTGGTTCAGATAGGGCTTGCTTCCCTGCCGGACGCGGGTCACGTTGGGGTTCAGTCCGGGTCCGAAGGATCGGTAGCAGAGTCGTCCGTAGAACTCGCAGAGCTTCTCGGCATCGCTCGGGGCGTCCGTGGCCCATTCTGGTGCACCCACATGCTCGAGGTATGCGCTCAGACCGTCCTCGACAGCCCGCGTCTCACCTATTAGAAAGACCTTCGGTTCAGCTACCTTCATTCGTTACCGCCCTACGAGGAATCTGCCAACACAAATATCGACATATCCGGTTCGTACAAAACAACTTAGGCCGCTCCGGCCACAAGGCGCCCATCCCTGCCTCGCAATACGTCCGGGGGTAGTTCGGCATTATAGGAGCGAGTTTCATCATTGTCCAGGACTTTCTGAAAACCGGAACGAAGCACTCGCTCTGTACACCCGAAACCGTTACAAACAAACAGGTTAAACTTGTCTGAGCTGGGCGCTATAGCCCCCGGAATCCGTACTTGACTCGAGCGAAGTCTCGCGTCCGCCGCCGCGGATCGGCAATGGCGGCTGGAACTGCTCGAAATGACCCAGGGGGAGCCCGTCACCCATCGGACTTCCGTGGCAGGTAGAGTAGCATGGGAGGGCAGAATTGTCAACATATTGTGTATATTTGGAATTCGCACACAATATACTGTACCCCATCATGCTAGACCCTTTCAGCACCATTGGCTGACCCCGTCTGCCACGGCTGGCGCGCTTCCTAGGCCTTCTCGCCGGACTCTGTCTTGGGGTAATTGGGGCTGTACAACATCCGTTTGGGGCGCGGGACGAGCTTTCCGTCCTTGACCCACTGGTCGCCGCGCTCGGCTAGATGATCGACCATTCGCGCGCGCCACAGCTTGAGGGTCTTGCGGTGGGCACGATCTGGAGCAAGATCCGTGCACTCGCCGGGGTCGATGTCCATGTCGAAGAGCTGCTCGCGCCCGTCGAAAGCATGGTAGACGTATTTGATGTGGCCGTCGGTGAGGGCGTTCCAGTGGTTCTTGGTGCTGTAGCACACGTCGTGTTCAAGGTCGATGTACTCGCGCCAGGGAGCGTCGTCGTCACGAACCAACGGCAGCATACTCGCCCCGTCCAGTCCTTCGGTTGCGTCCGACGCGCCGGCCGCGTCAGCGAAGGTCGGGAAGATATCGCGCAACTCGACGGGATGCTCCAGCACCTGTCCCCGCTCGCCGCCCATACCGTCGGGCCAGCGCATGACCATGGGCACGTGGGCGGATGCTTCGTAGGGGTACGATTTTCGCCACATGTGATGGTCGCCTGTCATGTCGCCGTGGTCGGCCGTGAAGAGTATGAGCGTGTTGTCCAACATCCCTTGTCGTTCGAGCGCGGCCAGCACGCGCCCGATCTCTTCGTCGATGAAGGTGACGTTGCCGTAGTAGCCTTGGCGCGACTTACGGACCTGGTCGGGTCCCATATCGCCGTGCCAGATGTTGTTGTCCTTCTGGCTTCGTTTCTCGTAGCCGAACGAGGCCTCCCAGTCGCCGACGTACGCCTCGGGGATGTCGGCGTCGTCGTACATGCGCCAGAACCGTGGGGGCGCGTCGTAGGGGCTGTGGGGACGCGCGAAGGACACCTTCAGGAAGAACGGTTCCTCACGGTCATAGTTGTCGATGAAGCGCACGGCGCGCTCACCGGTCCAGTGGGTCGGGTGCAACTCTTCGGGGAGTACGTACTCGGCGGCGCGGTAGTCGTTCCATCCGCCCCCGAGGGTTGCGTCGTATTGCAGATGGGGCGCTTCGGACATGAACCACGCACGGTAGTCGCTACGAAACGCGGGATGCTCGACGCGGCTGGATTCGTCGAGCAAGACGTTGTGGAACCCGTGGAAATTGCGCTGGGGATGCCAGTGCATCTTGCCGATTCCGAAGGTGTAGTACCCCGCGTCGCGAAGGGTCTGGACCATTTCCACCGGGTATTGCTCGGCCACCTTCCCGTATCCCAACATACCGTGACGCCAGGGGCCTTGACCGGTGAGCAGGCCCGCACGCGCGGGCGTGCAGGTGGGCGTAGTCGAGTAGCCGCACCGGAAGTTTACGCCTTCCCGCGCGATACGGTCGAGGTGCGGCGTCTTCACGACCGGATGTCCCATGACGCCCAGACAGTCGCCTCGGTATTGATCGGCCATGAGGAAGAGAATGTTGGGCTTGCGATCGGCGGATGTGGACTGTGCCATGATTCCTCCCGATAGGGTCAGTGTGGACGCGGCCGCGGCCCCGGCGCCCAGTTTAAGGACGTCGCGGCGGCTCAGGCTGCGTGCGGTTCTTTCGTTCGGCATGGGTGCGTCCCCTTGGTTGGTGGTGCGGCGCCCGTCACTGTCTCGACGATGGGCGCGACCATGTCGAGTATGCCGAAGCGGACCGGCTGTCGCAAGGGCGCCGCACGGCTCTCGAGGATTGGGCACCTGGGGTTCCGGTGTGCCACCCACTAGCTCGTTAGCGGGTGTCTTGCGCGTGCGGAGAGACACACGGTCATCACGGTCCGGCCACCCTCAAGCTACACTTGAAGGTGGCACACTTGGACTTTCCTTCGCATCCTCGCCGATGGTAGGCTCTAGGCCGCTCAACGAAACACGGATGAGGAGTCGTCGTCATGCAAGTTCAAGCGTTCAAGTATGCGCTCATCGTCACAATGGTGTTGGTGTCCCGGGGCGCCATTGCGGCGGACGGAACAGACGGCACCGTCTTGGCGTTGAGTGGACCGCCGGTCGTGACGACGAAGGACACTGTGGAAGGTCCGGACGCCCTGTGCGATGGCGACGCGGCGACTGAGTGTGTCATGACACGCAATCCCGGGTTGGCGGGCAACATCGACGTAGCGGTCACATTGAACCTAGCGGAGCCGTCCGTCGTTGAGGCGGTCGAAATCGTGAACGGCCAAAGCGCGCCGGTCCGGTGGGTTCACGAGATCGAGGTGGGCTCCGAAGACACGTTCCGCCCGTTGCTCGGACGCATGGTCAACCTGCCCATGTGGCGCGGCGGCGACCGTGTGACCATCCCCGTAATGCCGGCCGCGGCCGCGCAGGTGCGCATCACGTTCGGTGGGGTGCGCGATGGGGCGATTACCGAAGTGCGTGTGCTTGGACGCGCGAACGTCCTCGAGCGCCACATGCTCTGCTGGTCCGGCAACCTTCAACGCGATTACGTGGACAAGGTCGAGTATCTCGACAAGGAACTCGGCGTGACCGACCTGTGGTTGGATGCAGTCGAGACGGCGTTTCCCCAGACCGTGACCAACGCAGGGTTCGACATCTGGACCGACTCGGGCGTGCTTGAATCGTTCCGCGAACGCGGCATCCGGTATTGGTTGACCGAACACGAGTCTTTCGGCTTCCTGATTCGTCGGCCCGAGTACCTCCACGACGACCTGCGGTGGGAGACCACGCTACGCGAGATGCGGCGGATCTACGGCCGGGCACGCACCTTGGGATTCCGTGGCCTGGTGTTCGACGCGGAATGCTACGTTGGCGTGCCGGGTGACGTGAAGGAGGCGTACGAGGGCAAGGCGGATCATGTCGACGCATGGTGTTTCGTCGACGAGTTCGGATACGCGGGCGGCTACTACCAGCGAGGCAAACAGGTGGGCGCGGTGATACGCGAGGTGTGGCCTGAAGCGCCCCTGATGCAACTGTACGAGGCCCGGATGTACGCGGGCATCCCCGGTTGCCGGGACGGCAACTACTGGTGGCTGAAAGGCATCCACGACGCGGGCGTGGAGGTCTGGATCGCCACCGAGAAGACCTACGGCGCAGGCAACGACGAAATCGACGGTCCCGAGATGCTGGACCATCTCAACTCGTGGTTCGTGCGCCTGCCCGAGTTCATCCCGAAGGCCCACGCCGCGTTCCCTTTCGCGACGCGCATCCTGCCGGGGTTCCACCCCTGGAACTCGCGCACCAAAATGCCCCACTACCTGCCCAAATATCTCGACGAACAGTTGCGGCAAGCGCACGACATCACCCGGGGCTACTGGATCTACTGCGAAGGCAATCCCAGCGCCGGCGACCCACGCGTCGTCATCGACCCGGCCCAATGCGAGAAGTACAGCATCGAGGCCGAAGACTACCTGAAGGTCTTCCAAGCCTACCCCACGACACGTACGCCGTGACGGCGATCAGAGGGCATGAGGGCGCCTTCTTCCGCCCTCGCCAGAGGGAGAGGGATGGGGTGAGGGTCCGGCCTCCCTGGCCCGTGCAAGAACCGTCACAAAATTGACTCAAACCGCCGCCATACGGTACACTATCCGACGCTCACAGACGCGGGCTCTCACAGGGCTCGCGTTTGTGTCTCAGACCAACATTCGGTGGACGGGTAGCTCAGTTGGTAGAGCATCGGACTTTTAATCCGGTGGCCGTGGGTTCGAGTCCCACCCCGTTCACCAGCACTATCAAGGGCTTACGCGGATCGCCGCGTAGGCCCTTTTTGCTTCAGAGTCCAAATGAAGTCCGCGAGATGTTGAAACGGGTCGTGTCCGTGAGCTTTCGGAAGTGTGGTCGTCCGGGTGTCTGACCGTGAGATTTGCCTAGCTGATGCGCTCAAGACATTACTCGCACTTGCGTGTGGGGGCGTCGGTCGCGATCATGGTTTGCGGTAGGAACCGCGACCAGTTAACCCGAAGGGCGGACGCCCAAGTGAAGTCTATTGCGTCTACCCCGCAGTGCGAGGAATGAAATAGGCAAGGAACGAGAATCGCTTTCCCTTGATTCTGTGCAAGGGCATATGGACTGCATGCTACAGCCTATTGTTCACCGTTGAGTGCGTCTTCCTCGTGATCTGACGCGTCCTTGTCTGCCTTCATCTCGATGTATCTCTTGCGCACGGCCTCAAGGGGTTGGGCCGTGTCGGTGGAATCGGCCACCTGCCAGAACCACCACCCGTTGGGGCTATGAACGCCAAACTTCTCAGTCACTGCCCCGCCAGCGGCTGAAGGCGTCTTGTAGCGCTCGTTCTCGAACAATATCCACCCGTCTGGCTGAATCACCGCTTCGAAACGTTGACCCTTATAGTCCTTGAAAAGCACCGTGCCAGGGGAAAGCAGACTGCATTGAAGGATATCCGCCATTTCGACTCCAGGACCGCGCCGCCGGGTACGTGTGGGGCCATCTTCCCTCTCGCGTGCGTGCGGCAGGACAATCTCAACGTCTTCCAGAACACATGCAGCGGTTTCGTTCAGCATCCTACGCAGCGCCCCCGCGACGTGATCGGCATTGACACTAACACCTGTGGAACGCCGCAGAATGCGCCGGATTGTCTTGATTGTTTCAGGAGCCACGAGAGCCTGCAGGAAGCTCTCCGGAGAAAGGGCGTCCGTCCGTTGCCACAAGGTATCCAGATACCCCTTCCGTAGACTCTTCAGGCTGATGCAATCGAACTTGTGGGAAAGCACCTCAGAATCATCTTTGAGAAGGTTCCATTGCTCCACGAGCTTCGTCTTTGGCGGCTGGCCGAATTCGACGTGATACAAGCGCCAGTCACGCCCATTTGTGAGCAGAACCCATTCGCACCCTGCGTCCACGGCATAGCGGGAAGCCTGCTTCAGATGCTTGGGGGCCAAATCGATGCCTACCCGCTTCAATTCAACCATTATCAGAGGGGGTGCGTCAGGGCCTTCTTCGAGCTGGACAACGAAGTCAACGTGTTCTGTATCACCCGCACCATGCACGGCCCGTTCGCGGGATAGGTTGATAAGCGGATCGTAGCCTAGAACACGCTCAAAGATTCTTTCCACCCGCCTGCGTGTTTCGGCTTCGTTGCCGTCCGTGCGTTGCACGGCCACAATCAGGTTCCTCGCATCTTGAAGGGTGCGCTTCTCTTCCTTCGTGAGCTTCGGTGCCATTGTGTCCCCCTTTGACGATTGGCCTAAGTGTTTTCCCCCGTCAGGGGCATTCCGCCTATGCCCAACTCACTCACAGTAGCCAATCTGCTGAAGCCATGCAAGTGGTTCTGCGGCTTCTGTTCCGCGTTCGTTAGAGACTGCAAAGCAGAACATCCTGGGACAGACCACGGGCCTTCCTTCCGTCTTGCGTCGCGCTTCGGTCTTGTCCCGCGCTGCAGGGCCTCTATTCAGCCACCCAGTCTCTTCACAAGACCTGCCCAGGCAATATGGACGTATCGACGCGGCCTTTGGCGCAGGCTATCTGGCCGTTGAGGATCACGTGTTCGATGCCGGTCGGGGCCGCACTGGTGTTTTCATTCGTCGTGTTGTCCCTGACGGTGTGCCAATCGAACACGGTGATGTCCGCCGCCAAACCCCGCTTCAGGCGGCCCCGGTCCGCGAGCCTGAAGCGGTCGGCCGGTGCGCCGGTCATCTTGTGAATCACTTGTTCAAGGGTCATCAGCTTGTCGTCGCGAGCGTACTGCAAGAAACGAGGGAAGGTCCCGTAGCAGCCGGGGTTCTGGATTCCCGTGTGGGCAACCACGGCGTCGGTTTGGAAGAGGCTGGCCGGGTGCTGCATCATGATCCTCACATGCTCCGGCGTGCTGTAGCTGTGGTTGAGCACGCGTGCCTTGCCCTTTGTCTGGCGGGCGATATCGACGAGATTCTTGAAGTTGCTCATGCCCCGTTTCTCGGCGATCTCGGTCATGAACAGGCCATTGTACTGATTCAGCTCGTCGATGCAGCCGTTGGTAAGTTGTATGTCGTCGTAGCCGAATCCCACGAGCTTCTTCATGAGGGCAACTTCCAGCCGCAGCCGCCTGAGGGCGCCTTTGTCCTTGAACGCATCGGGACCCTTGGCCAGAAACCATGTAGGCATGAAGACGTTCACGATCGAATTGCCGGCGTTGTGGGCGTAGGTGTCGAACATGACGTCCAACCCTTCGGCACGGGCATCGTCAATCATGGCGAGGGCATGGTCGACGGTTTCCCAGGTGCGACTGCCAACGAAGATGAGATGGGACAACTGGAGGCGCACGCCGGTTTCCCGTGCGAGGTTCAACATATCCTCGATTGCTTGCAGATTGTGCGGTGTATCACGCATCTTCAGCGGGTACGTGCCGGACAGGGCGGAGTAGGCCTTCATGTGTACGGTGAGGATCTTGTCCTTGGCCTGAACCAACTCCGCGACTCGTTTCAGTTCCTCTTCCGTGGCGAACATGCCGGGTTCATACCCGAGGCCGAGAGAAACTCCATGGGCGCCTTGGTCCATGGCGTCACCGACCAGACCGAGAAGTTCATTCAACTGCGCTTCGGCCAGGGGACCCGCGTGATAGCCTGAGATGGATGCCCTGGATGTGCCGAGGCCGGCGAGGGTGGCCGTGTTGTTCGTGATGCCGATGGCCCGCATCTTCTGGAGGTACTCTTCCATGGTGTCCCAGGTCATGGGGTAGAGTCCGTCAACCCTGCGCTCGAATAGTGCACGGTGCTCACTGTTGGGTCGAAATCCGGCGACGCCGTAGCCGCAGTTTCCCGTGACAAAGGTGGTAATGCCCTGGGCAGTGAACGGCGATGTCAGCTCAGGCCTGTTCCGCACGGGCAACACCCAGTCCATGTGACTGTGCATATCGATGAAACCGGGCGCGATGACCTTGCCCGCACAGTCGATTGCTTGGCCGTGGAAGTCGATTTCGCCTGGAGTTAGCTCTTCAATTATTCCGTCTTGGATGAGCAGATCGCCCCAATAGGGACTCTGACCTGTGCCGTCGACAATCAAGCCGCTCTTCAGCAGCAGTCGAGAACCAGCGTCCCCATTGACTTCGATACGAGGTGTCCCGCCCAAGTTAGGCGCTTTGGGGATCGTGTGGTCCGGTATCGGCACGATTCCCTTGCGGGGAGCGGAACCGGACGTAAGACAGCCGGACAGAGCGGCAATCGACATCGCCTGTGCGGAGAGTTTCAGAAACTGTCGCCGGGACTGAGGATTGGGTGAGCTTTTCGCGGGTTCTTTCACAACCAAATACCTTTCAACGAGATTTCGATATTGAATGACCGGCGACGAACGTTGATAGGATGAGTGCAGTCTAGTCGAGGTGATCACTGCTGTCAAACCGCCATTCTCCGCCCGCACCGGACTTCCCGAAGCGCCAACAGCTCCGTGTCCGGGCGTGGAATTTGGAGAACCGTGTCAGATTGCGGATTGCTATTGGATCGCTCCGTGGCTACTCTACGACCTTGTCAGGTTGAGGAAGGCCAAGGGCATTGAACGAAGGAGCGTTATCAAGGCACGGCCTGCCTTCTTCGTCGGCTGGGCCAACGGCTCAGGCCGTAGAAGACGCGTGTTCACGATTCTCGTTGCAGCGGGCGCGGGAGTGATGCTGGAAGGTTGAATCTGCTCGGTACCAATCGGGGAGGTCCGAAATGAAGAGTAGGCTTCTGAAGGTTGCCGTTGTTTGTCTGGTTGCGATGGGCTTCGCAGTGGGCTCGGTTTGGCTCACCTTCGTAGGATGTACGCGGACGGTCCAGATCGACGTGCCGGTCGTCGCGGACGACCACACGCCGGGCGCACTGCACCAAGTCGAGCAGATAGGCAGCTACACGGCTTCGATGTTCCGGTTTCTGATCTGGTGGGGGGAACTGCCGGAACCGGTGTCGGTTCGCAATGGCGTATGGCTCTATCGTGTGCAGTATTGGACCACGACCCCAAACGGCGAAGCGACGCTTGCCTCGGGCCTGGTCTGCGTGCCGAAGGCTCGGACCCTTCGCGGTGCTATCAGTTACCAGCACGGAACGGCCACGAATCGTCACTTGGCCCCGTCCGCGCCGACGCTTCTCGAGAGTGGACTTGGGTCTGCGCTCTTCGCCGGCGGCGGGTACATTCTCTGCGCGGCGGACTACGTCGGCCTGGGTATCAATCGGGAGGTCCACCCCTATCTTCACGCGCAAGGAACGGCAAATGCCGTGATCGATCTGTTGAAGGCCACGGACACCTTCGCGGAGCATCTGGAGAGGAAGTGGCCCTCGTCCTTGTATCTTGTCGGATTCTCCCAGGGCGGCTATTCGACCATGGCGGCGCACCGCGCCCTGGAATCGTTGGATGACCCACGCTTCCAGGTCGTCGCATGCGCTCCCATTGCAGGGGTGTTCGACCTGGCAGGCGTCACGTTTCCCGATTTTCTGGAGAGGACGAGTGCCTACCATGCGGCGTACCTTGCCTATCTGGTGAACGCCTATGCCTCGGCCTATGACCAGCCTCTCAACTCGGTACTCACCGATTCCTATGCCGAACTCGTGCCCACATTGTTCGATGGAGAACACGACGAATGGGTGGTGGCGCAGAGCATGCCCAAAGAGCCGCGCGCGTTGTTCCGGAAGGAATTCCTGGAAGCCTATGACAACCAGCAGCCGCATTGGCTCATGACGGCGCTGGTCGAGAACGGCGTGTTCAAATGGACGCCGAAAGCGCCCGTGCGCATCTACTTCGGAGAACGCGACCAAACGGTCTCGCCGACCGAAGGGAAGGCCGCGGTAGACGAGTTCACGAAGCGCGGCTGCGACGCCAGCCTGGTTTCAATCGGTCAGTATGACCATGGCGGAACGGTCTTGCACGCGGCCCCGAAGATCCGCAACTGGTTCGACGAGATTGCCGACAAGAGCGGCGGCTGAGGCCTGCGGCAAAGAACAAGCCTTCTACTTCGAGCTCAACTCTGTGATGGGCGTCAGGACCAGCTTGCGGAACTCGACTTCGGAACCTTCCGCCTGAATGGCGATCTGCCCCTTGGAGGCCTGGCAGTCGTAGCCGTAATTGACCAAGTCCTTGTTGACCCAGACCTTGATTTCGTCGCCCAGGCACTCGATGACCATCCGGTTCCACTCTCCCGCAGGCTTCTCGGAACGGTTGGTCAGGTTCATGATGCGACGCTTCTTGTCGCCGTCGATGCCCCACTCCTCCTTGGGACCGCGGCGTTCTTCCATGTCCGGCACCGTGACGTCCAGGCAGATACACCAGAAATCGCCCGCGTTCTTGTGGTACATCTGCACCTCAAGGGATTTGGGGAACATATCGTAGAGGGCCCGGGGCGTAGACGCATGCACCAGCACGCCACAGTTGCCGGGCTTGGCCGCAAAGCGGTATTCCACCTCCAGCCGGTAGTTCTCGTATTCCGCGTCGGTGATGAGATGTCCCCCGGGGGTTCCCAGGCTGACGAGCATGCCATCGCGGACAATGAACGGACTCTTCACGTTCGGATCCTTGTCCATCTTCGGCACATCCGCATGCCATCCTTCCAAGTCCTTCCCGTTGAACAGCGGGACCGACTTCTCGGTCGCCAACGTGGCGCATGACACAGTGAGGAGTACGACGGCAGCGAAAATTGCAGGGGTCTTCATGGTTGCGTGTTCCTATCGGTTGGGAGTTCCGGGGGCTCGCATTGGCTTGATTGTAGCGCACACGTCCGCGTCCCGTCGATGGGCTGACTTGACCCTCAGCATTTCGCGCAAGGGCTCTGTGCTCAATGGTGTAGACTTGCGTTCGAGGGATGCCGGCGGGATTTCCGGGCAGATTCGGCGTTCAGCGACGCCTATACGGGTAGAGACAACAATGGCCGAACCGAAGCCAGGACATCGCCCGTAACGGCGCTGGGGGAACGAGCAGTGAGTGTTTCCACAACGGACAACGTGCTTCTTGAGCGATGGACACGCGGGCGCGACGCCCACGCGTTCGCCGAGATCGTTGAACGCCATTCGGGAATGGTCTACGGCGTGTGCCGCCGCATCCTGCGCAATCCCGCCGACGCGGAAGACGTTGCCCAGGATTGCTTCATCGAACTGGCCCATGCGAAGCGCCCGGTGAGGCGTTCGCTTGCGGGGTGGCTGCACGCCCTTGCGGCGACGCGGTCGCTGGACCGGATTCGGTCCGAGAAACGCCGCCAGGCGCGGGAGATTCGATACGCCGCCAACGCTTCCAGCGAGAACGCAGCGGATTGGCAAGACGTGTGGGCCGAGGTCGACGAAGCCATCGCTGCCCTTCCCGAGAGCCTGCGCGCGCCGATTGTGTGCCGCTTCCTTGAGGGGCAGTCGCAGGAGGCAGTGGCCCAACGTCTCGGCACGTCCCGTACCACCGTGCAACGACGCCTCGACCAGGGCGTTCAGCGCATCCGCGCCTTGCTGAGGCGTCGCGGCGTCATCTCCACCGCTGCGGCGTTGACGGCCGCCTTCGAAGCCCACACGGCAGAAGCTGCGCCCCCCGCTCTCACAGCCACGTTGGGAAAGCTGGCGTTGTCAGGTGGTGCTGCGGGAATGAAGGCGGCGGTGGTGGGCGGCGGAATGGCGGTGATGACGAAAGTGGCGCTAGGAGTCGCCGCCGCGGCTGTTGCCTTCGGTGCGTTGTGGATGTCTGTGGGGACGCGGAACGATTCGGCGGAGCCCGCGAACGTCGCAGGTTCGGCTCAGGCGTCTCTACCACCGCGAGAGACCCAGCCTCAGCCAGACGGCAATGCCCATGTGCCGTTGCCGGGTAGCGCTGGGAATGGCGTGCATGGTGCCGGTGCTGATGCAACCATGCCTTCCGGAGAGGATGCTCCGCCAGCACAGGTGACCGCCACAATGAGGGGCCGCGTTGTGGACAGCCGGGGACTGCCCGTGGCAGGTCAGCTAAGCTACCAGCGCGCGGAAGACGGGGTCTGCCGTTCCGTCGAGATGGACGCGTCGGGGGCTTTCGAGGCACGCAATCTTTCGCCGGGGCGCTATCTCTTGACGAATACTTTCTGCCGCACAAGCAACCACTCCCTCTTCGGCCTCGCCATCGAGCCTTTCCTGGAGGTTGAGTTGTCCCCAGGCGAGGTCCGGGAGGATATTGTTGTCAGATTCCCCAAACGGGTCGGCCAGGCAGAAGTCGCGTTTCGCGCCATCAATGCCCAAGGTGAGCCGATTCCGGGCGTACAGGTCTTCGTCATGTTCGGGGGTTTGGGACATTCGGGAAGCCGCACGGACAGGGAAGGCAGGTACACAGAGCATCACGTTCCCGATTGGGAATCCGAGGGCTTTGCGAAGTTGTCTCACCGGGATTACGAGACGCAGGAGTTCTTCGTGCCTATTGGTAAAGGGGAAGTGGACTTGGTCATGCAGGCCAAGGAACCCGGCGGGCTGCACGTGACGGTCGTGGACGCATGGACGGGACGTCCTATCCCGAACGCGGAGGTCGGGAAGGACGGGACATGGCAATCCACAAAACGCGGAGCTGTACTGTACCCCGAGTTGTCTTCCGCGAAGCACCGAATTGAAGCCCGCGCGCCCGGATACCAGGCTGTGAGGGAGGACTTCGAGATTCCGCCCGGACAGACGCTCGAAGGAACGATGGAGCTGTTTCCCCCTGCATCAGCGCGCGTGAGCCTTCAGGTTGAGGGGCACATGCTACCGCTTCAGGAGATCATGGGTGACCTCGCGAGCAACCATCGCGCGCACGTCTGGGCCTCGAGTGCCGGTGGTGCGCGAGCGCCTTTGGGCAGGACGGAATGGCAGGAGGACGACACCGCCGTTTGCCCCGTGAGCGCGGGACAACGTTCCGATGTCACGGTGTCTCTCAGCGGAATGACCCACGCCGAAGACCGGCCCGAAACATACAGGAACGTTGCTGTGAATGGGCTGGTCGTCCCGGAAGGCAAAGAGGCCAAGCTACTCCTCGCAGTGGGCAACGGCACGTGCGTCCTCAGAGTTCCGAGAATCAACGCCATCACTTCGGACAGCATTCACCTATACCGGGACGGGGATCGTCCCGGCGTGGACGTGAAGAACGCGTCGTACGAAGGCGTGTCCGAGCACCGGCAAATCCGCGTGAATCGCGAGGGCATGTTCGTAGCCGGCGATCTCCATCCAGGAACGTACCGGTTGAGTGCCCAGCTTCGCGTGGACGGAGTGCCTGTCAACCAGGAACATTTCGTGACCTTCACACGCGAGAACGAGGAACTCGCGCTCGACTGGTAGAGGCTTGCTCAAGAGGGCTCTGCGGGGCTGTCGGAATAGGCGCCATCCCCGACGAACCCGCTTCCACCCAAGAGCACCAACTCTATGTCATCCCGAGCGAAGTC
>JAAEQP010001439.1 GCA_024231375.1 bacterium
CCGATTTCGACGCGAAGAAGCCGTATCCCGTGCTGTTGTTCCTCCACGGGATGAGCGGGTGCGGATCGAACAACAAGAAGAATCTGACCGATGCGGGCGTACCGAAAATCTTCGCCGCCGACGCGTTGCGGCGCAAGTATCCTGCTATCGTTCTCGTACCGCAATGCCCGCGCGGTTCGTACTGGGCCGGCTCCATCCGCGGACGGAAGAGGCCCACGATGGAAACCCTGGTCGTGGGGATGCTCAAGGCGGTGGGCAAGGAGTTCAAGGTCGACAAGCAGCGCATCTACATTACTGGTCTCTCGCTGGGCGGGTTCGGTGTGTTCGGGACCGTTTCGGCCAGACCCGACCTGTTTGCCGCCGCTGTTCCGGTTTGCGGCGGGTGGCCTGGCGCCAGGGACGTCAAGGGTATGGCGATCGTTCCGTTCTGGATATTTCACGGTGGCGCCGACAACGTGGTCCCGGCGAGGATGTCCCAGGGGATGAACGACGCCCTGAAGAAGGCCGGCGGGACGGTGAAGTACACTGAATATCCCGGTGTCGGTCACAACAGTTGGACCCGTGCGTAC
>JAAEQP010001440.1 GCA_024231375.1 bacterium
CTTCAGGTCGTAAGTCACCCAAGGATTGGCCGCGCACGTCTCGGGAGCCTCGGCCAAAGAGCAGTTGACCACGTCGGTGCCCACAACGTTCGTCGCCACTGTGCGCAGCCGGTAGTTGAAGTTATTGGGCGCCAGCACCCCGAACTGTCCGAGCGAGCCGTTCTCAATGGCCTGCATGTTCAGGGTGAACCAGTAGGCATAGTACCCGGGTTGCTCCGAGCCGTCCGTCGCGGGATAGTACCGGAACTGCCGCTTGAACAGCTCCTGGCGGACCTCCTTGGAGAGGTAGGTGTCCAGTTCGTAGGGGAACGGGTACGGCGTGTCCGTCAGCTTGGAAACCTCGAAGCCGGGCTCCACGTGTTGGCGGAGGTAGGTGTTGCGGTTGTAGCCGTTGCTACCGTGGGTGCAGGTGTTGTACGGGCCGTCATCGTCAACGTTCCAGTACTCTTCGCAACTCGTTACCGGATCGCATTCCAACGTGTTCCCGTGGTCGCCTGTTAAAGAGCAAGCGGGTTGTCCGTCTCCGCAGTTCATGCACTCTTTATAGAACTCCCAATTGGACATACCCTCGCCGTTCCACAGTTCCGTATTGGCGCAGCATGTGGCGCGATTGGCCTGTTCCATCTGCACGCAAGAGTAGATCTCGCTGTCCAGCAGAATCGAGTTGCCTTCCTCGTCGCAAGGGAAAGTCCCCACTTTTGTGAGCTGCGCCCCCACGGCGCCGATGTCGAGGCCCCAGTCGTGTTCGTAGGAGGGGATGAAGGTGTCGGTGGCGGGGACTTCGACGACCTTGAGGCCGTCCCAGTCGCAGTAGCCTGGGGTGGCGGGGCCGTTGCAATAACACGCAAGATTTGTGCTTGTC
>JAAEQP010001441.1 GCA_024231375.1 bacterium
ATGATGCTTGCCAAAGCCAGGGACGAGCCGGTAGGCGTCCTCACGAGGCGCATTCCTCCGCGAGTGCGCACGCTTTCGCGCGCTCGGTTGACGGCTTCGCTGTGGAGTAGCTAGGATGCGGCCTCTTGATGTGGCGCTTACGGTCGAGCTGGTTGCTCGGCTTGGTTTCGGCATCCGACCGCGGGACCTTCGATAAACGATGAACCACCTCGACCGACAGGTGCGCATTCTTCACGTGGTAGCCTCGATGCACCGCGGAGGGATGGAGACGTTCCTCATGAACGTCATGCGCCGAATCGATCGAGAGAAGTATCGCTTCCACTTCTGCCTGACCAAGGACAAACCCGCCGAATACGACGACGAGATCCGCGATCTGGGCGGTGAACTGATCCCCTGTGCGTTGAATGGTGGGCTCTGGGCCTACACCCGTCGCCTGGGTGCCGTGCTCCGCGACGGTCGATATGACGTGGTCCATTCGCACATGTACACCTTCTCCGGCGTCGTTCTTCGAGTGGCCCGTAAACACGGCGTGGCCCACCGCTACGCTCACTTGCACACCAGCGCCGACGATCAGCGCAACACGGTGGCCAGGAAGGTATACCGGCGGGCTATGCGCTGGCTGGTACGTCGTCACGGCACGCGCGTGTTGGCTTGTGCCGGATGGGTGATGACCAACTTCGTGGGCGAAGGCTGGCAGGGAGACCCCACGCGGACGGTGGTCTACTACGGCATCAACCTGGACCCCTTCGCCGCACCGGCCGACCCGGACGGAGTGCGGGCCGAGTTTGGACTGGCGTCCGGTTGCCCGCTGCTGATTCACGTAGGCCGCTTCATTACGGCCAAGAACCACCGCAAGTTGATCGATGTCTTCCGAGCAATGCACGCTCAGCGCCCCGAAGCGCGTTTGATGCTGGTCGGCGATGGCGAACTGATGGACGACACGCGGGCCCAAGTGCGCGATTACGGGTTGGACGAGTACATTCACTTCACGGGAGTTCGCTCGGACGTAGCCCGCCTGATGAAGGCCGCGGACGTTCTGGTCATGCCCTCCGTGCGCGAGGGGATGCCG
>JAAEQP010001442.1 GCA_024231375.1 bacterium
CTTGCGGACGCCGTGCTGGCGCCCTTCGACGTAAGGCTCCTCGCGCCTCAGCGGACCGTCATTCGAATGCCAGTATCGATGGACGCCATGGAAGTACCCGTCCTGGTATTGGCGGACGACCTTGACGGGATACGTGCCCGAGAGTGTCTCGCGGATCTCGCCGTCGAGCGGTGTTCCGTTGGGATCCCAGGCGCGGCGCTGGCGCGTCTGCGGGTCATACTGAAACTCCATCTGACCATCGGGGTACCACGCCGTGACAAACTGGCCACGGGCGTAGAGTCGTTCCATCCGCTTCTGCCCGTTCGGATAATACACCGTTCGCAGCAGTTTGCCGTTGGGATGCGTCCATTCGGCCATCTTGCGTCCGCGTGCATCCCACTCGGTGTACTTCGGCAGCACGGAACGAGTGCCGCCGCGATTGGTCGGCAGGTTGGCCGCGTCCCTCTTCCAAGGCGAGTAGTACACCTGCCAGATGAAGATATAGCGCGACCACTGCGGATTGCCCGTGCCGA
>JAAEQP010001443.1 GCA_024231375.1 bacterium
AATCGGTCCCGGTTATGGCTTTGGCCGCCTCGCTGACGACGCGAAAGCGGGGACAGTGGGGTTGTTGAAATAATCTCAGCCGTGGCGCGTAGCCCGCGACAAGCGGGGGACAGCCACCCATTGTCGCCCTAAGAAGGGCAATAATGGGACGCAAGAGCTTGGCAGTCCCCGTTTGTCGCTTCTTCTCTCGTGGGTACACGACTTTCTCAACAGCCCCACAGTCCCATCTCTCTCGGAGACTCGCTCGCTTGGCAGTCCCCGTTTTCACTAGAGTATAGCACGGTCCCCGCAAAGGCCCGTCGCGCCGGGACGGCGCTCTGGGCCATGTCCCTAGATTTCCCGCGCCGACGTGAATGCGCCGGGTGTGTCTGCTATGATCCGGCTGTCGTCGATGAGACTCCCCCCCATGAAACCACGGAGCAAGAGCATGACATCGGGAAACCTGGACCCCTTCGCAAAGCCGCGGACTTTCGTACAAACCGGGAAGGCTGAACTGCCTGAGTTGGACAAGTGGCAGCAGATCGGCGACGAAGAAGTCGCCGTTGCGGCCGACATGACCGCCCGCAACGAGGTGTCCGGCGGTACGCCCGTGGTGCGCGAGTTTGAGCAGCAATGGCGCGAGTGGATCGGGTCCACACACTGTGTGAGCGTAATCAACGGCACGTCCGCATTGTACAGCGCCTACTTTGGGCTCGGCGTAGGACCCGGCGACGAGGTAATCTGCCCGGTGAACACGTGGATCTGCACCATTTCGCCCGCACTCCTACTGGGTGCGCGGCCGGTATTCTGCGACATTGACCCCGACACGCTGATGGCGGACCCCGCCGATGTGGAAGCGAAGATTACCGACAAGACGGCGTGCATTGTGCCGGTGCATCTGTGGGGCAATGTGTGCGACTTGGACGCGTTGATGGGCATCGGTGAGAAGCACGGCATCCCCATTGTGGAGGACTGTTCCCACGCCCACGGCGCCAAGTACAAGGGTAAGATGTGCGGTTCCATCGGCGACGTGGGGTGTTGGAGCCTTCAGGGATCGAAACCCGTCAGCGCGGGCGAAGGCGGCATGCTCGTGACGGACAACGTGGATGCCTTCGAACGGGCGTGTCTGGTCGGGCAGGTGAACCGTATCGAAGGGATCGATCTCGTCACGCCGAAGTATCAGGAACACCAGCCCCTCGGCTTGGGCATGAAGTTTCGCGCCCATCCTCTCGGAATTGGGATTGCCAAGGCCCAGTTCGCGAAACTCGACGCGCTGAATCAGCGCCGCGCCGCGTACATTGAAGAGGTTGAGGCAGGACTGGCGGACATTCCCGGCCTGCGTCCCATCAAGGTACACGACGGCGCCGAACGGGCCGGGTTCTACGGCTTCCCGGTCATCCACGACGCGGACGCCATGGGCAAATCGAACGCTGACTATGCCGCGGCCTTGGACGAGCATGGGCTCACGGTTCAGCGGGCTCCGTATCCGAATCTTCACACGCTACCCCTGTTCGCCAAGGGGTTCGACATCTTTACACGGAACCGTGGACCTCTCTGCGAGAGCGAAGGGTACACCGGCTACCGGCCCGGCGACTTCCCGAACGCGGAACTGGCCGCGGAACGCACCCTCTTCCTGCCGCGTCTCAGCGACCCGGTGCCGGACGCCGCCACGATGGTACTCGACACGCTCCGGAAAGCGGCGGAGTAGCCACTATCGCGGATCGGACTGGGCATTCGCCTCAACGAGAATGAGGCGTTCGATGAAGATGGCGTTGAGTTCGTCGGGCTTTCCGTGGGGGAACCCTGGCCCCTCGAACTTGACGAGCGCCCAAATGTCGAAGCGCTGCGCCGGGTTGACCGGATCCGAGAGGTTGCCCACGTCGGCTTGGATGATCCAACTCCAGAAGAAGTAGACGTAGCTCGCATGGGGAATGGGGAACGTCCCCATCTTGTACCAGTGGTAGCCGGGCCCGGGCACATCTTCCGGGCGGATGACGCCGCTGCCGACGTTCTGCGTGCCCGCCGTGTCGTACAGGCCCCAAGGCATGGGCAGTTTGTACCGTTCCAAGTCCTCGCTGGACAGGTCCAGGCGGGCAACGATTCCACTGGGCGCGTCCTTCTCTTGCACGCGTTTGACGACGTCGTGCCAGTTGCGGAAGTCGCCGGCCGTGTATTGATGCACCGAGTCGCGCGGCAGATCGCTGAAGCGCTCCGGAAGGGGCACGGCCGACGGCAGCTTCAGCAACTGGCGAATTTCCTGGTCGGCCTCGACACGTTTGGTGGCGCGCCGCCCTTCGGGGACCCGGAAGTCGGTCTCCGTGTACCACGTGTCCTTGCAACGCTCCGCGATCGCGACCCGGTCGAGGGGCATGGTTTCCTGTGTGTTGCCGGCCTCAAGCCACTCGTCCATCAGCGTGCGATAGGTCACCACAGCGGCGCGATCCAGCGAAAGGCGGGCATGCCGCACCCGCCGCAACAGGACCGGGTCGTCGGCCACCGCCTGCTCGGCGGCGTCGAAGATCCCCATCGCCTCGCGCACGAACGACAGGTCCAGGAACGTGCATGAAGCGGGCGATGCCCTCATGCTCATGTACGTCGGCTTCGCTTCCACCGCTGCCTCGCGCTGGGCGAGATATTGGCGGATGTGATCTCCGGCCGCCCCGTAGAATCCGTCCGTGAACGTGCGCAACAGCGCGTCGTAATCGCGATAGGGGTCCTCCAGCAGCTTCATCATCATCCAGACCTTCAGATCGCGCATGTCGGCCAGGATAGGATACTCGAGTTCCGTGAAGACGCCTTCGACGTTGTGTTCCGCGTAGAACTGGAAATCAGCGGCGTAGGTATGGACGGACGGCATCGGAAGGCCATGGAACTGGCCGTAATTCACCGCGTAATCCCAGATTCTCAGGTTCTTCGTAATGGCGGCCCAACTCAGCACGTGATCCTTGAACGCGGCATTCTCCAGATGGGTGATGGGTCTGGTGAAATTGCTCGTGGTGTCGCACAGCCGCACAATCACGTTGTCGCGAGGGCGGATAGTCTTGGGTACCTTCTGGGTCATCTGGTAGGCGAGCGTATCGATGTAGACGTCCGGATACTCGTCCTTGATGGCGTCGGCCATGGCGTTGACGAAGTCGAAGAGCGGTCCCGCCTCGGAGCCCTCCGCCTCGGCGATCGCTTGGCATGATTCGCACTGACACATGCCCCCACAATCGTTCTGGGAAATGTCGAAGACCGTAGGCGCGGGGCGGCCCTGCTTCTTGGCGGTCGCCCTCGACTTGGCGATGTAGCCCTTCAGGCGATCGAGTACGAATTCGCGCAGTTCCGGGTTTGTGAGACAGAGCTGCGCACGGTCCGCCCTGCGTTTGCCGTCGATGAGCGAGAACCATTCCGGGTGGGTTTCGAGATAGGGATCGGGCGGCACGTAACGGTGGAAGGTGTGTACATGAGCGGGAAGGCCGTAGCCTCTCTCGCCGCCGTAGTCGGCCGCGATGCCCGCATCGCCGTCGCGGTCGAGCCGGTTGCGGGCCGCGAAACGCCCTTTGTCGTGGCCGTAGAGCATGTAGATGTCGCGGTATCGGATGGCGGGCTGTCCGCGCAGGTCAAGGTCGCCCACCGTGAGGGTGGGACGAGTTGGTACGCTTTCCTCCAAGGGGTTCCACCAGTGAACGCCAACGGTCTCTTCGAGAAACCGGTAGACGGCGTAGAGTGTGCCGCGCGGTCGTCCGCCCGCCAGCACCAGGCTACCGTCCACGGTGCGGATGACCCATTCCTCGGGGCCCAGCGATTCCAGGTCTATGGCCGCGTTTCGCGCGAACGCCGTCCACCCCACGTAGATTGCCGGGCCGCTCGCCACCTTCGACTCAGAAACGACGTCGAAGGCGGCCCCCGTTACCCTGCCGAGGTAGTTGGCAAGCTCTTGCGCGGCGGTGCGCTCGGCGACCGTGGGCGCTTCGTGGCGCACCACCGCGACCGTGGCCTCCCCCTCTTTCGCGAGGGTGATCGCCCCACTCGATTGCGAACCCACGAACGCCAGCGCCATCCCCATCATGAGACCAAAGCATCGCATGGAGCATTTCCTCCTCGGAACCGAGGCCGTCTGACAAGAGGGATTCGGAAGGGCCAGGCAAGTGTACCGTTCCGATCACAGGCGTTGCAGCGGGTGTCAGCCCTTGCCGACCCGGCCTTTGATGAAGGCATCCACAAGTTCGGGGTCGAAATGCTTGCCCCGCTCGTCGCGAAGATGCTTGAGGGCGTCCTTGTGGGAGGCCACGGTTTCGCGGTAGTGACGTGGGCTCGTCATGGCGCAGTAGACGTCGAGAATGCGCAGGCAACGGCCAAGCAAGGGGATGTCGTCGCCTTCCAGCCCATCCGGATACCCGGTTCCGTCGTAGCAGCAGTGGTGGCGGTGCACGGCTTCGGCCACGTCCTTCAGCGTGTCGACGCTCTGCAGCAACTCGCCTCCGATCGCGCTGTGCTGATGCAACAACGACCACTCATCGTAGGTGAGCATGCTGTCCTTCAGTAGAACCTTGTTGGGGATGCGGACCTTGCCGATATCGCGCACCAAAGCCCCGCGCTCCAGGATCGATTGATCTTCCGGGCTCAGCTTCAGGGCCTTGGCGAATCGTGTAGCATGTTCGCGCACGCGGCGCGACGAACCTGGCGCGAGGTCTTCGCGGCAATCGATGGCGTCGGCCAGGAGATTGAACACCTCTTCGCTGTGGTCCGCCATCGTGAGGGCGAGTTCGAGGGCCTTCGGGGCGGCCGCGGTGTCCACGATGAGGGCGGATGCGCCCGAGGGGACCTGTTTGCCAGTCTTCACAGGGACGAACTCGACGTCCTTGCGCTTGGTCTTGCTGGACCATTCCTTGAGTACGTCTTCCGTTGCACCCAGAACAGCGACTCGCTTGAGCATGATATCCTCCCGAACGTGACGCTCCGGCCGGTAATGAGTCCGGAGACAGGCGTTCCGATTCTAGCAGCCCACGGACGCAACGGCAACATGGTCGCGTGCGGTCATGGGATTGTGCGGGACTGCACGTACTGGCAACACCTCCGAATGCAGCATTCCCCGCACCCGGGGCTCCGTGGGCGGCAAACCTGCCGACCGTGGGCGATGAGATTTACGTGAAACGCGTAACACCGGCCTTCCGGGACCAAGGGCGGCACGAATACGTGTGCCCGGTCGGCGCTCATGCCTTCCGGCACGACGCCAAGCCGCGTGAGGATGCGGTGGACGTGGGTGTCGATGGGAAAGCTGTCGCGGCCCAGGGCGAACAGGAGCACGCACCGTGCCGTCTTGTATCCCACGCCTTCGTAGGCGAGCAGTTCGCGTTCCGCTTCGTCGTCCGGCATGCGGTCGAGGTGCCCGAGGGTGAGGGGGCCGTCTGCTGCGATGGCCCTGAGAATCCGCTGGATGCGGGCACTCTTGGTCTTGGCCAGACCACCGGGACGGAGTACGGATTCGAGTGCGCGGGCAGGCGCGGCGGCCACGGACTCCCAGGTCGGGTAGGCTGCGCGGAGGGCGTCGTAGGCGCGGGTGCTATTCACGTCGCTCGTGTTCTGGGAGAGAATGGCGCCGACGAGCATGGCAAGGGGATCGCGGCGCTCGGGTGTGCCGCGCGGGCCGTAGGCTTTGTCGAGCAGACGGTCGACGGTGCGAATCCGCCGTTTCATGGCGGTTGGATTAGTTCCCGAGGAACTCACGTTCATAGATCTCTTGGCTGATGATGTCCGCTTCCAGAAGGGCTTGGCCGAAGGCCTGCTGCGGACTGTACGCGCTCCAATCGGGCAGTTGGAAATCCGGACCCCGCCCCTCGCGTATTTTCGTTTCCACCTGGTCTTTCAACGCCAAGAGTTCAGTCATCTGACTGTGGCTCCACTCAAACTCGCTTGCTGCCATGACGCTGCCCCAGAGGAGGTTGTGGGCCTCATAGAGGTCGCCAATCTTGATGCGGTCGCGCGCCTCCGAGAGGATGATGTTGCGCAGGGCATCGGCAAGGTCCTCGTCAAGATTCGAGGCGCCAGGTCTGCCCCGGTCCGATGTCTCAAGGATGATGGCAATGATGATGGCGCGCGCGGTTTCGGTGTACATGTTGCGCGCGGTGCGCAGCTCGTCAATCTTGCCTCGCACTTCCAAAGCTTCGATGGTGGACTTGTCCGGCATGGCGGCGAGAGTGTCCTGGAAACGGACGATATCCTCATCCAACGCGGTGACTTCCTCGACGGTCTTGTCGAGTATGATGATGGTCGCTTCCAGTGTTTTTTCCCGGATGTAGCCGCTGAGTTCGCTGTATAGCCACCAGGCGCCCGACAGCACAATGACAATAGCCATCAGCATGCCCGTCGCTGTGGCCCAGGCCGGATGCCGTCCACACCAGTTGCGAATCCGGTGGACGGGCCCGGGGCGATAGGCCGTGGTCGGCCGCGAATCGCGATAGTTGCGGATGTCGTCCGCCACTTCCCGGGCCGTGGGGTATCGCGACTCCGGATCTTTCTTCAGCGCCTTCATGCAGATGGCCGCGGGGACGCGTCCGGTCTTCCGATTCACCCGTCTGGGGTTCGGCGGCTGGTGCTCGATGACGCTGCCGATGACTTCGGACGGCGTGTCTCCGGCGAAGGGGAAATTGCCGGTCAGGATCTCGTACAGGATGATGCCCAGCGCAAACACATCCGAACGGTAGTCCACCGTCTTCGGCTGGCCGCTGGCCTGTTCGGGCGACATGTAGGCGGGCGTCCCTTTGACGATACCGGTCTGCGTGGCCGTAAGGTCGTCGCTGGTGTCGTCCTGGTCGAGTCGTTTCGACAGGCCCCAGTCCAGGACCAGCACGACGCCGTAGTCATCGACCATGATGTTGGCGGGCTTGAGATCGCGGTGGACGATGCCGCGGGTATGGGCATAGGCCACGGTTTGGCACACCGTGTCGAAGATGTCGATCAAGGGAGCCTGGTCCTGTGCGGTGGCAGGTCCGTGAGCGGCGTTCCCGCGGAGAATGTCGCGCAACGTTCTCCCACGGACGGGTTTCATGGCGTAGAAGGGACCGTGTGCCGGCAGCACCCCCCGGTCGTAGACCGCCACCATACCGGGGTGATCCATGTCGGCCAGGAGTTCGGCTTCGTAGAAGAACCGCTCCACCGTTTCCTCGTCGTCGGCCATCGAGGGCTTGAGCACCTTGAGGGCCACGGACCGGCGCAACAGCCTGTCGTAGCCTTCGTACACCGTGGCCATACCGCCCTCGCCAATGATGCCCGCCACGGAGTACCGTTCTTCGGGCGCCATGGAAGGGATGTCCGTACGCCGCTGGGCGCGCGGCCCCGAACCCGAGCCGACCACACGGGTCTCCTGCGCGGCCCTGGGGGGAATGTCCGCGCCGGGACCCTGTGGGTCTGAGTGTTTGTCGTCGGTCATCGTGAAATGATCAATCCATTCGTCCTGCTACCAGACGGCGGCCACGGCGTTGAAGGTCGCCGCGGCGCGTATGGCAGTCCCGTGTAGGGTATCCACATCTTCTTCCAGAATGGCTTTGCAGTACCCCTGCA
>JAAEQP010001444.1 GCA_024231375.1 bacterium
CGTAGAGGCTCTTGGGCGCTTTGCGTCCTACGACGGTGCAATTGCCTTTGTATAGCTGCAGTCGCGCCGTGCCTGTCACGTTCTCCTGGGTCGAATTCACGAAATCCATGGCCAGCTTCATTTCCGGCGAGTACCAGAATCCGTTATAGATCAGTTGCGCGATCTTGGGCGACATTTGGTCGCGGAGGAGCATGACTTCGCGGTCCATGGTGAGGGATTCCACTGCCCGGTGCGCCGCATACAGCACGGTGCCGCCGGGCGTCTCGTACACGCCGCGCGACTTCATGCCCACGAAGCGGTTCTCCACCAGATCGACGCGCCCCACCCCGTTCGCTCCGGCCACTTCGTTGAGCTTCGCCAACAGGTTCGCGGGCGAGAGGCGCTCGCCATTCACGGCCACCGGCGTGCCTTCCTCGAAATCCACTTCCACGTACGTTGGCTCGTCGGGCGCTTTCCGTGGGTCTTCCGTCAGGACGAACATGTCGTCGGGCGGTTCATTCCAGGGATCCTCGAGGATGCCTCCCTCGAACGACAGATGGAGCAGGTTGCGATCCATGGAGTACGGCTTTTTCGTCGTCGTAGGCACTTCGATGCCGTGCTTCTCGGCGAAGTCCATCATTTTCGTGCGGCTCGTCAGGTCCCAGTTGGGGTCCCGCCACGGGGCGATGATCGTCACGTTGGGTTCCAGCGCCAGGTAGGTGAGTTCGAACCGAA
>JAAEQP010001445.1 GCA_024231375.1 bacterium
CCCGCAATCCACTCAGGTCCTGCCACAACGGCACAACCACCAATTGCACGCCTTCATACTCGTTCCGCGCCACCGACACCGCCGCTCGCGGGGCGTCACCCAACACCGCGGCCAGTTCTTCCGTCGCGTACGGTTCGTCGCCGAACACTTTCCGCAGCGTCGTATCCGCCACCACGGCGAACTCAGCCTCAGCGCCGGGCGTCCGGGACGCCGCGCGCAACCGCGCCACGAACCGTTCCCATTGCTTCAGGCTCGCCTGCACTTCCGAAATGGTCGTGGCACGCTCCTTGTCGTCCGCGGCCAGTGAGCGCCCTCGGTCAATCATCTCCCTAAGCGATTTCAATTCAACGGCTTTCGCCTCCGCCCGCGTTCGGGCCGGCCCCTTGGATAGCGCCTTGATCCCCTTCTTGGCCTCTTGGGAAAACCCATCGAACTGCGCTGCCATTTGGGCAAACGCGTCCAGCTCGAACCCTGCCTCTTCCGCCGCAAGGGTCTTGCCTGTTCCCACGTCTACGAGCCGAAGCGCAAGACGATACCGCCCGTCCTCGTCGGCCGGCAGGTCAAAGGAGGCACTCTTCGTCTCATACGCCTCCACGCGTCCCGTCACCGTGTCCGTCACACGGCTCCCGTCAGGACGCGTCACTGTCGCAACGGCTTCCAGATGTCGAGGCCGATACGTATCGTTGCCGAAACTGAACAGGATGGTATTCATCCCGGCAGACAACGGCCCAAACCGATCCACCCGGAGCACGTCGTCAATCGCGCCTTGGGGTAGGGGAGAGGGTGCATACGGCGCCCCCAACGCGTTCCCCGAAAGCTGCGGATCTCGATTCATCATGGGCCATGGCAGTCCCTGACACGGCAGGCGCGTCGGATCGCAGGCCCCGCCCACGGTCAGGCAATACAGGTGCCTGTCCTTACTACCGAACACGATTTCCACCTCGCCGTCTGCGTCAACATCGCCCAACGCCGGGGTCGTCAACGAGCCTGCATCCGTCGAGAACGACCATTGTTCTTGGCCATCATCCGACAGGCAGATCAACCGCTTCGACCGTGAGCAGACCAAGGCTTCGAGCTTCCCGTCCCCGTCCACGTCCCCCACGGACGGTCCCTGCACGACGCCGCCGCCCACGTCGGCCGTCCACAATGCCTTCCCGTCCCGCAGCCGGTACACGTGGCCCGGACCGCCCAGTCCCGTGCCGTCCCCGCACACCACATCGAGACGCCCCGATCCATCGAAATCCGCCAACGCAAAACTGTGCGTCTGGTCAATCTTGTGCTGCAGCTTGAACCGCCACCGCTCCTCGCCGCTGAAGGCGTTGCGCACGACCACATGTCCGTCCTCCGTGGCCAACACCACCTCGAGCGCCCCGTCGCCGTCGAGGTCGCCCACCGCCGGCCCCGAACGCCGCTCGTTGCGCGCTGCCGGTTCATGCTGCGACCACACGACGTCCCCTTCGCTGCTCAGGCACGCCGAGTCGCCTCCGCCGAAGGTCACGTACACCCGCATCGTCCCCGACGGGGGATGGAGCGCCACCGCCGGAATCCCGCGCACCTGCCCGTCCCCCTGATGGTGCCACTTCTCGAGTCCCGCATCGTCGTAGCAGTACACCGTTCCGCTGTCCGAACCGAAGACGATCTCAATGTGCCCATCACTGTCGATGTCGGCCAACACCGGCCCGCTGTAGTCCGTTTTGTCACCCGTGACGGCACGCCAGATGAGGCTGCCCTGATGGTCCAAACACCCCAGCGTTCCGCCAGAAGTGACGAAGAATACCTCCCGTTTCCCGTCGCCATCGTAGTCCACCGCAGACGGCGTAGCCTGAATGCCATCAAGGCCTTGGTCCACCATACGATAATCCCAACGTATGTTCCCAGCCCCATCCAGGCACATGACGCGCCCAGCCCGCGAAGCACACGCAACCACCTCCTGTTGTCCGTCACCATCCAGGTCCACCACAATCGGAGACGCATAGATCTTCCCCTTCGTCTCATACGCCCACTCCAATTCCGGCTCCGCCCACGAGGGGACACCGATCAAGCCACACACCGCGGACAGGAAGACACAAAAGTACCATCTCATCGTGCTCGACTCCTCTGAAAGCAATGGTTCGACGCTGTCTGTCTACCGCTATCTCTTGAGAAGCGCCTTCATTTCCTCCGTGCCAGCCAGATCCAGCGGTGATTCTCCGCTGTTGTCCTTGGCGTGGGGGTCGGCTCCGTGCTTCAAGAGCGCCTCTGCCGCCGCCAAGTGCCCTGGTCCTGGCGTGTTGTCCTTGCGATCCCCACCGTTGGCGGCTTTGTGCAGAGGGGTCTGGCCGTTGTTGGCGCGCGCGTTCAGCTTGGCCCCCTTGGCGATCAGGAACTCGATCATCGCCGGCTGTCCCTTGC
>JAAEQP010001446.1 GCA_024231375.1 bacterium
CGGACCAGATGAGTCTTCTCCGGATGCACGGTCAATCCGTACTTCCCAAGACGCTTCGGCAGCACTTCCAGGACGCGGCGGGCGTCCCGTTCACGCTCGAAGCACATCACGACATCATCGGCGTACCGGATCAGAGATGAACGGCCGGCAAGACGGGGACGCACCACCTCGGCGAACCATTCATCCAGCACATAATGCAGGAACACGTTCGCAAGCATCGGTGAGATCACGCCTCCCTGAGGAGTACCCGAATCCGGGCGATAAACACTCCCGCTCTCGAGCACGCCCGCCTTCAGCCACTTACCAATCAGACGCAGCAGCACGCCGTCACGTATCCGCTGCTTGAGAAGCTTCCGAAGATGAGCGTGATCCAGCGAGTCGAAAAACTGCTGAATATCAAGGTCGATCACCCAACCTCCCTGATGGCCCATGGTCTGCTTCCAGATCGCGTCCAACGCATCATGCGCCGAGCGACCGGGACGGAACCCGTACGAGCCCGGATCGAAATCCCGCTCGTAGATCGGCTCCAGAAGCATCGCCACCGCGCGTTGAAGAATCTTATCTTCAAAGCTCGGGATCCCGATCGGACGCGTCGCATTGCCCGCGCCTTTCGGGATGTGGACCCGGCGAACCGGTAGCGCGCGGTACGCGCCCGACTTCGCACGGCCGAGCAGCGACTGGAGGTTATCCTCCAGGTCCGCCGCGTATTCGTCCGCGGTTACGCCATCCACGCCCACCGCACCGTCTTTGCGCGTGCGGCGGTACGCTTCATACAACCATTCAAAATCCATCAGATAGGCAAGTGATGTGAAGCTCATCCCGGGACTTCGCTTCGCCAGCTTCGCTATCCGTTGCTGTTTCAGTGACACCGTATCCGGATTTCCAGGCATCCGCAGTGGTTCCTCGCAACAGGTCCATATACCAGGTGTTCCGCTTCCCTTCACAGGGTCCGGTCGGATTCCGTTCCCCTGCTTCAACGGTACTATCAGAACACTCCGACTCCCTGCCATCCTTCCCGCCGCACTTCGTTTCCTTCGCTTGGCGGTACCACTTTGCGTACTTTGTTCGCTCCCATGCGAGCAGTACGCAGCATGCATGGGCCGGGGGACTTGGGGCGCCGGGTCCACCCTTTCCGGCTCTTGAATCAAGTGGAGATGACAGGGCCTCTCACGTTCCCGGGGGATCCTCTCGTGCATATGCCCTGCTCTGCGACCCCGGCGGGACCGACTCGCCTGGCCAATAGCGACGAGTCGGTGCTGCCCCCGCGTCTGACCAGGACGAGGGCTCCCACGACGAGTCTTTCGGGGCTCAATCACACGGCCTGTGCACTCGCTGTCTACGCTTCGCAGCCACGGTCACCCGTTTCACCACGCAAGACTCGCTTCCGCCTGCCGGCCAGCTTTGACGGGCGGGATTCGAACCCGCTGGATCCCGAAGAAAGGTTTCAGCTTCGCTTCCTAC
>JAAEQP010001447.1 GCA_024231375.1 bacterium
CTCTGGATGCAGTATGGAAGAGGTCCGTGTGTACTCCGATTCCTCCCCCACCGGTAATGACCCTCCTCACCCGCGCGCCGTGACCGCACTTGCATGGTGTGTATGCCACCCCTCCCCGGCCAACCTCCCTAGCGCGTGGCGTGCTGCGCGGTCTGGCCCTCGTAGAAGTATCCGTGCGGAAGCGGCTCCCGTGCGTAAGCGGTCCATCGCCCCTCCCAGCTCCAGCGCCCGTGCGGAAGCGGTCCATGTCCACCCCGACTCCGCCCACTTTAAAGGATCCGCCCAGCTGCCGTACATGGACTACCGTTCATGGCGTGGATTCGGGCCGAAAGTCTACCTCCCTGGAACGACTTCATGAAAGGACGGGAGCCACACATGTTGCGCATGCACAACTCTTTCGTCGACATTTTCTGGCGAAAACACAGGAAGACGATGGAGCAACATACAGCAACGGCGACGCAGGGGGACGAGGATCGTGCCTTCGACGTGTGAAAGGAGCAGCGCTCGGATAACCTTGAGGTCCCAGCGAAGGAGGCGCCGCGCTGTCCATGCCCAGAGGGCGCCAGACAGTACGGCGCGGTCTAGAAGTGCAGAGGCCCGGGCTTTTCCCAAGCATACTAAGCCAGACGGC
>JAAEQP010001448.1 GCA_024231375.1 bacterium
GGCAAGTCTACCCAGGACAGCGTGTTGCTGATCCTCGGGCACCATCGCCGCCAAACGGGCAACCGTAGCTGCAGCGTCCGCGGTGTGAATTGTGCTGACGCACAAATGCCCGGATTCGCCGGCCTGCAAGGCCACCTCCACCGCGCGAGATGTTCGCAACTCGCCGATGAACAGCACGTCCGGATCTTCGCGAAAGGATGCCTCTAGGGCGCTGTCGAAGCTGTCCACGTCCGCCCCCACGGCGCGCTGCGACACAACCGACATTCCGTCCGGAATGATGAACTCGATGGGGTCTTCAATGGTCACGATGTGTAGGCTTCTGTTCGCCGCCATTTGGGCCAAAATCGAAGCCACCGTGGTCGATTTTCCCATCCCGGTGGCGCCACTGACGAGGACGATACCACGCTCCAAGTCGGTGACCTGACTGACCACGGGGGGAAGACGAAGATCCTTGGGTTCCGGGACATTCTCGGGGATCACTCGCAGCACTGCCGCCCAAGTACCCCGTTGGAGGTAGACATGGCAGCGA
>JAAEQP010001449.1 GCA_024231375.1 bacterium
CTTGTCGCCCGCGATGAATCCTCCGCCGTGGATGTAGATGACCAGTGGCGTCGGTTCGTCGCTCATTGCCTTCCATACATCCAGCACATTGCGCTCGTGCTCGCCGTACCGCACGTCCGCGAAATCGGGGGCCGGGCCTTTTCTGTAAGCCCGCATTTCCTTCGGTGTCAGAATCCCATCGCCATTGGCGTCCGCCTTGGGGTTCTGCTTCAAGAATTCTTCGCGCCTTCGCTGCATCTCGCGATACCGTTCGCGCTTCATGCCTTTGCGTCCGGCGCGCGCATCGGCAACGTCGAGACTCGCGTCGCCATCTGTGGCCGCTTCCGCGCCCCGTGAAAGCCAAGCGTTTGCGCCCAACAGGGCCGCCAGCATAATCAACAGAACGAAAACGCTTCGACGAGAATGCGTCATAGCTCGAATACCTCTCCTATTTCGGTTTCACCACATCGCCGTACAAATCGGGCCGGCGAATCGCATCAAACATCGTGCGCATGTTGCCCCCGTAGCCTTCCCCCCAGAAGGGCATGCGCCACTTCGGATCAAATTCGGCGATGGCTACCCCATCCTTGTGCGCCGTTGAGCAGATGATGCGCCCGTCCGGCGCGATGACCTTCGCGTACCCCATGCTCTTCCCCGCGAGGAACGGCTTCGTGATGTACCGCGACAGGGCGAAGTACATCTGGCTGTCGATGGCGCGCGCCTTTTCGAGGCTCTCCAGCATGTCGCCCGTGTAGTCCAGATACATCGTCGGCACGCACACCAGGTCGGCGCCCTTCAATCCGTAGATGCGGAACATTTCCGGGAAATGGATGTCCATGCACGTGGCAATTCCCAGCCTGACGCCCTCAAACTCAAAGACGGGAAACGGGTCGCCTGCTACTGGTACCGTGTAGATGGCCTCTTCCGTCGGCGCCGGATGCTTCTTTCGATACAGCCCGACCAGCTTGCCTTTTCGGTCAAGCAGGAACGCTGTGTTAGCGTGCCGTTCACCCGGCACGTCCTTCACCTGCGCCGAGAGCGTCGCGATCACGCCGATGCGCGATTTCTCCGCCTGCTCGCGAAACGCCCTAAACACGGGGTGTTTCTCCAGCCGGTACTCGCCATACTCCCCCCCCGCGATAACGTCGGGTTCCTCCGGAAGCAGCACGAGGTCGGCGCCCCGTTCCCCGGCCTCGCGAATCGCCGCAAGACAATGCTCGATCACGACCGACAATTCGGCCGGGCAGGACGACTCCGGTCGATCAATCGAAGCAACCGCGAGCCTAAACAATTTCGCCGCCATCGTCGTGGTCCTCCCATTTCTGCAAGACACGGTTCTCTCGTCCGCATCCTCAACGGATCAACTCAGGATGTCAACTCAACCCACATGTGATCCGTATCTTTGATCGTCAACAACGGTTCGACTCCCGCCCGTGCCTCCGCCACGCCGCTTCGGTCCGCGCTCTCCGAATAGACTGCAGTTCCCGGACCTTCTTCATCCAATTCGGCAACCCATCGGTGTCCGGAAGCATCCGTGCGAGAAACGGCTCCAGAAATCCGTCATCCCATCGATCGCAGAACGAATCGTAGAGTTGGACATGGTTCTTCATCCTAAGGTCTTTCGTGTAGCGACAACCCAACGCCACACTGTCCAGGTCGATGAAGAAGAAAGACACGCCGTCGCGCGTCAGGATGTTCTTGCCCGCCAGGTCTGCGTGATAGGCCCCCGACGCGGCCAGCGCGTTCACCGCATCCGCGATGCGCTTCAGGTACGCGTGAATGTCTTCCGGTTCGGCTTGCCCGACGAGATACCGGTCCGCATAGGCCTCGACATCGCACGCCCCGTCGATGTATTCGCATAGAAACGCGTTCGATGTGACGAGTCCCACCAAGCGCGTTGCCTCGACAAATGCAATTGGCTGCGGCGCCCCGATGCCGTGTTCCGCAAGATGGACCACCGCGTCCCAGCCTCGCCGGTAGCGCGTCCGGCGGAATGTGCGCTTCAGCAGTCCAAGTCCCGCCTCGCGCCCGCTCGATTTGACCACCCAATCGTTCACACGGCGTGTCGTCGACTTGTGCGACGCCTTCAGCGTCTGCCCTTCCGTCTTCAGCGCACTCAGCACCGCGTCCAACGACACATCACTCCGTCTCCGCACCGTCATCCCGCGGAGGCGATCCACCGAAACCGCTATCTTACAGGCTTCAGTCATGAGTTCCCGAGCGTCCCGACATGGCATCGGAGGCGCGCCCCTTCAGCGCGTAGAGCGCATCCAGCCACCAGGGAAGCGAGTCCAGCCCATAGCCTTCGCAAATGGCCGCGAAGGGCCTCCCGCCAAAGCCGTTCTTCTCGAGCGAGCGTCGCAGACGAAGCAGGTTCCGAGTGCGATTCAGGCCCGACAGCTTGGTTTCCAGACGGGCGTTGTCGAAGTCAAGCAGATAGACCCCTTCAGGCCCTGTCATGATGTTGCGCGCGTTCAGGTCCGCATGAAACGCCCCCAAGTCATGCATTCGGCAAATGAGCTGGCCGACTTCACTCAGGTCGCGTTCCGCGTCGTCCTTGCGCCCTGTTAGAGCGTCGATGAGATTCTCGCCAGCAATGCGGCGCGTCGCCAGCAACCCTCGATACCATCCGCCCCGGGTCCGCCACGCCGCGCCCAGCGGTTCGGGCACGGCCAAGCCCCCGTCATGAAGCGCCTGCAGCACACGGAGTTCCTTGAGCGGCCGATTGGACAGGAAGTAGGAGTCCTTCAGGAAGTGCCGGACCAGTCCGCCACGCCGATACGTTCGAAGCACGCCCATGCCTCCTTCGAACTCGAACTGGTCGACGGTCCCCCGTCCGCCTTTCTCCAACGGTGTGCATCCCCGCCGCTCAATCAACGCCGCCCTCAGCGACGCCGACCACTCTCTGCGAACCAAGGCCGTCCAGCCCCGTTCTTCTATTTGTTCAAACGGCTCCAATGCGACTCCACCGCCTTTCCAGAGCGTGCTATGGCCGCATCATCGCCCTGAGTCCCCCCGTGAGTCAACCAAGCTCACGCAATTGACGGCAACGCTTCAACGAACGCCTGCCACGTTTCAAACGTGTACTCCGCTTTCGTGGCGTTCAGGTGCCGGTCGTTCTCCCCCGTGAACAACGCCGCCTTGGCCCCCACGGCCTGCGCGCCGACGATGTCCGTGATCTCCAGGTCGCCGATGTGCAGCAACTCGTCCATCCGAACGCCCAATCCGCGTGCGGCCGTTTCGAACATTTTCGCCTGGGGCTTCGCGACCCCCACCTCGTCCGAAAACGCCAGTGCGCCGAAATGGTCAATGAAGCCGTGC
>JAAEQP010001450.1 GCA_024231375.1 bacterium
CGAGGAGAGCGAAAGGCATTCGGGGCGGCAGCCGGAGTATAGGATCCTCGGGGAGGAACTTTTTCTCACTATCTGGGGGCAGCCCTCGCCCCACGAAAGCTGAGCGGCCGCGCCCGCACCCCCGACATCGACCACAACCTTGCTGTGCTATCCTGGTCCGGTATGTGGGACCTGACCTACGCCCTGGCCGAGGAGATCGGCGACCCGGACCTGTTCGTCGGCCGTGAGCAGGAGATGGCACGTCTGCTGAAATGGGCCGCCGGCACCAAGCGCCGGCTCTCGAAGTCGATGGCGATCCTCTCCCGGCGCAAGAAGGGCAAGACGGCATTGCTGCAACGCTTCTTCAACATCCTCTACACCAACAACGACCCGCAGCTGATCCCGTTCTACTACCGGTCCCTTCACGGTCATCCGCAAGGCCCGTTTCTACGTCGACCAGGACCGTGTTTCGTTTGCCCCCCTTCGGGGGGACGCCGTGGAGATCGATCTCCACGCCGTGCACGAGGACGACGACGGAAGCGACCTGATGATCGAGGTCAAGGATTGGGAGCAGGAGCCGTCTTCAGACGTGGTCCGTCGCTTCATCGAGGTCAAGGAAGCCCTCGCGGGTCATCTCAAGAGGAAGACCGTCTTTCTCTTCTACAGCGAGAGCGGTCTGGGCGAGGAGGGCGCGGCGCTGCTTCACGAGGCCGGCATCCGCCTCCTCGATCCGGAGAAGCTGGCCGGCTTCGAAGCGTCCCCCGGGCTCTGAGCGAGAGGGTTTGGCCGACTCGAAGCCGTCGGCGAAGATCGCTCGACTCCGGAGCCTCGTAGGCGGCCACGTACTCGACGTGGTAACTTTGCCCCGCCATGACGACCACCGCCGTTTTCACCCGTCTCCTCCCCACCGGGCTGACGGCGGCCGCGCTCCTCGCCGCCGCCTGGCTGACCAACGCCCCGCCGGCCCGAGCCCAGAGCGACCCCGCAGCGTCCGGACGCGCCATCCGGCACCATGTCATGGGGCCGCGCCGCGTCGCCCTGGTGGTGGGCAACAACGCCTACCCCCGCCGGCCCCTGCGCAACGCCCGCGCCGACGCCGAAGCCATGACCGAACGCCTCCGCGCTCTCGATTTCGATGTCCGCCCGGTCTACGACGCTACCCTGCCCGAACTCGAGCAGGAAATCGACGGCTTCGTCGGCCGTCTGCGCGACGCCGATGTCGCCCTCTTCTTCTACTCGGGCCACGGCTTCGAGATCGACGGCAGCAACTACCTCGTGCCCGTGGATTTCGTCTTGGGCGACCGCGCGGACGCCCGCTACACGACCTACGACGCCAGCCGTCTGCGCGACCGCATGGAGAATTCGGGCGCTGCACTGCGGATCCTGATCCTCGACGCCTGCCGCGACAACCCGTTCGCCGGTCCGGGCAAGAGCCTGACGCCGGGACTGGCGGCTATGTACGGCGGTGGCGGGACATACGTCGTCTTCGCCACCAGCCCGGGCAAAATCGCCGACGACAACTGGGGCGGACGCAACGGCCTCTTCACCAAGCACCTCCTGGAGGTGATGGCGTCTCCGACCTTGGAGCTCGACGAGCTCTTCGAGGAGGTCCAGGCCCGGGTCTTCAAGGAATCGGATGGCAAGCAGTTGCCGTGGATCCACGAGAACGTCGTGGGCAAGTTCTACTTCCGGCCGCCGCAAACCGTGGTCCCGCCGCCATTGGTCATCGCCGACGGCCGGTTCGCGGGGCTGGAGCAGCCGGCCCTGCCACCGACGACGACGGCGGCGGTCGGCGAGCTCTGGAGCGAAGCCCGGAAGCTCGCAGCGGCGAAGAAGGCGTGGGAACAACGTCTTGCGGCGATGCAGACGAGTTTCCGGGAGGCGGAGGACTACGAAAGAACGGACGTCGGCCGACCGCTCAAGGCGGAATACTGGCGCCGCTTCCTGGATGCCTACCCGGAGGAAAATCCCTACTCGGCCACGGACGAGGAACTGCGCGAACGCGCCGCGGCCCGCCTTGCGTTTTGGGAGAAGGTGGTGGAGATTCGGAATCCCAGGGAGATCGCCGTGCTGCAAGGTCACTCCTCATCGGTCAAATCAGTGTCGTGGAGTCCGGACGGCCGCACCCTCGCCGCCGGAACCTCTGACAATGACGTGGTGATTTGGGACATCGATAAAAGAAAAAAAGTCTCCATCCACGGACGCGCTTCCTGGGGCGACCCCTCGATGTCGTGGAGTCCCGACGGCCGTACCCTAGCTTCTATATTCCGTGACGGTAACGTAGTGCTTTGGGACGTCAACAGCAGACAAAAAACCGCCACTCTCGGTGGCGATTCCGAAAAAATCATCTCGATGTCGTGGATTCCGGACGGCCGCACCCTCGCTTTCGGAAACCGAGACCGTGAAGTGGTGCTTTGGGACATCGACAGCAGAAGAAGATTTGCCACTCTCGAAGGACATTCCGGTTGGGTGGAGTCGGTATCTTGGAGTCCGGTCGGCCGTACCCTCGCTTCCGGCTCCGCGGGCAACGTAGCGCTTTGGAACATCGACAACAGAGAAAAAATTACCACCCTCAAAGGACATTCCGCTAAGGTCACCTCGGTGTCGTGGAGTCCCGACGGCCGCACCCTCGCCTCCGGAGCCCACGACAATGCCGTGGTGATTTGGGACATCGATACCAGAAAACAAATCGTCAAGCTCCAAGGCCATTTTTCCGCGGTCAGTTTGGTATCTTGGAGTCCGGACGGTCGCACCCTCGTTTCCAGATCCCATGACAAAACCGTGGTAATTTGGGACGTCTATACCTCTAAGTCTAAGAAAGGAATCACCACCCTCGAAGGGCATTCCGCTAAGGTCAGCTCGGTCTCTTGGAGTCCGGACGGCCGCACCCTTGTTTTTGGGACCGATGACAATACGGTGGTGCTTTGGGGCATCAACGGGAGAAAAAGAATTGCCACCCTCGAAGGACATTCCGCTGAGGTCACCTCGGTGTCGTGGAGTCCGGACGGCCGCACCCTCGCTTCTGGCTCTGAGGACGATACCGTGCGCCTGTGGAGCGTGACGGACGGGGAATGAGGATCGTCACCGCCGGTGACGTCGGCGTCCGTATGGTCAGACTAACGACAGGCAAAACGGACCGAGCCCCAGTGGCGATGACCGTCTGGCGACTGCGGACGCGAGCAACGAGCAATGCCTCGACAGCTATGCGCGGCTTCTGGTCGAGCATGCGATCGGCCTGCGGGAAGCTCATCCGCTCTTCATCTGCTACTTCTCCGAGAGGCCGATCGCTGGGCAGGGGGTGGTACTCGGAGAATCCTCCCGTCCATTCGCTAAATCGACAATTCATACCCTTGGTTGGGGCGGTCTCGGTGGTGGTGCGCAGGGGCGGCCAC
>JAAEQP010001451.1 GCA_024231375.1 bacterium
GTGACGGTGCATTGGACACGACGTGAACGGAAGTACGAGGAGTCTCTCGAAACGCTGGTACGTGCGGACCGGCTCATCATTGAAGAGGAAGACCCTTTTGCCGACGAAGACACGACATAACGCGGGCTTCACGCTCGCGGAACTGCTCGTGGCGACCACGCTGACCGTGCTCGTCATGGGCGGCGTGTATGTAGCCTTCAGTTCCTCCATTCGCCTGTGGCGTCTGGGCGAGGCCAATCTGCGCACCTACCAGGATGCGCGCACGTCCATGTCCATCATGACCCGCGAACTCCAGAGCATGCTCCCCGGCGCCATGCACTTGTTTGAAGGAACGGACGACGAATTCGAGTTCTTTGCCATTTCGCCGCCCATGGATGTGGAGGACCGCGACGGCCCCCGCGTCATGTGGATCAAGTACCGCCTCAAAGCCGATCCCAACCAGCGTGGCAAGATTCTGTTGCGCGAGGAACGCTTGGTGGAAGGTCCGCTGCCGTTGCGTTCGGATGAGGACAACGAATTCGAGCGGACCCGCTTGAAGCTCGCCCGCAAGCAGTCCTTCGAACTGGCCGCCGGCGTCGTGGACTTTGAGTTGCGATACTACTGGCGGCCTATACCGGAACGGGGCGAAGGGCCCGGTGCCCCCCCCGGCGACCCAGCGATTCCGGACGAGGGCGAGATTCAGGAGTTGGAGCCCGTCGAGTTCGTCGTGAAGGAAGAACACGGCAAGGGCGACGGCTTTCCCCAGGGCATCCATATTGCCATGACCCTCGACGACCCCGGCGCCGAATCCGGCAAGACCACTTTCGAAACCATGCTGACTTTCCGCGGCCTCACCACGCCCCTCCGCGAACCGGAAGAGGGCGAGGAGGCCCAGCTATGAAGCGCACACCTTCCCATCGGGCCGGATTTGCGCTATTGTGCGTGCTTTGGGCGCTGGCCATCCTGACCGTACTCACCATCGGCTTCGGGCGACGCGCCATGATCGACCGGCGTGCAGCCGCCATCAGCGTCGATCATGCCCAGGCCCGCTTCCTAGCGCGCGGCGCGGTCGAACGGGGCATCGCCTACATCCAGAACTACGCCGTGGTGCAGGCCATGTCGGAACAAGCCGGCGTCGAGACCCCGGCGTTCAATTGGCGCGACACCCCCAATCTCTACGAAGACGGCGAGGTATTCGCCTCCAGTGGAGGCGAGGAGTTTGAGGACGACGTCTGCACCTTTACCATCGACGATGCCGAGTCCCGCGTGTCGGTCAACGCCGCCACCGAAGAACTGCTTGAGGAAATCCCTGAACTCGGATTCCGAAGTGTTTCCCAGATCACACGACGGCGTGGGGGAGACGACGGCGAACCGGCCCATCCCTTCGTGGCTATCGAGGAAATTCGCTATCTCGAAGGGATCGACGACGACACCTGGTTCGGCTATGGCGACGGAACCCCCTTGTACGACATTCTTACGGTCTGGGGCGATGGACGCATCAACCTGAACACGGCTTCCCGTGAAGTGCTTGAGTGCGTTCCCGACTTGGAAGACAACGCCATCGAGGCCATCATGATGTATCGCACCGGGGGCGACGGCGAA
>JAAEQP010001452.1 GCA_024231375.1 bacterium
AAGAAAGGTTCCCCCAGACCCCTTCCAAAGAACTGTTGGGCACAGCAACGGCGCGTTTCGGAAAACGCGCCGTTGCTGTGTTCGTTTGTGAGTCGAAGCAGAGTCAGAGCTGTAGGGAGAGGAGGAGAACACCGGCCACGGCGGCGACAAAGCCGACAATGCCCCACCGGCCCATGCGTTCGCGCCAGAGGGCGATTCCCGCGAATTGGACGAGGAACACCACGGCGACGGTGGTGACGGGGAAGACGATGAGTCCGCCCATCACATGGACGGCCCACATGCGGCCCGCCGAACCCGCGACGCTGCATACACCGGCGAGGAGTCCCCAAGTCCATTCGCGCCGGGCGATGCGGGCGCCCGTGAGGGCTACGAGGGGGATGGAGCACAGGAAGGCAGCGCCGAAGGACACGGTGAGGAAGAAGGCGCGGCCTTCATGGCTCGGCAGGTAGCGTGTGACGACAACGCAAGTCTCGAAGGTCCCCTGGCTCACGTAGGCGACGGCCATCCATCCCACCCAGACCCAGCGCGACCCTGCGCCCGCGGGTTTGTCGGAGGGGGCGCGTGCCCGGTCGTAGCCCATGAGGAGCAGGGCCGTTGTGGTGGCTGCGACGCCGCCGATACGCATGACGAGGGTGAGGTGGATAGGGTACAAGGGCATTTCGCGCCATACCAGGAGCGATGCCAGGGTCGGCACGAGCATGGCGCACCGCAGCACGGTCCAACTGATGCCCAGGTGGCCGTGCTGCACGGCCTTCGTGGCGGCGAATCCCGCGAACCACGCGCTGGGCGCGCCGATGAGGCACAGGACCCAGGTCTGGGAAATGAGGTCGGGAATCTCCCGCATGCTGATGGCCGACGCGGACCCAACCAGTAGAATGACGACGGCTACACCACGAAACACGGTGTACATGCCCAGCGGCGACGCGCCGCGTCCCACCCCGGCCCGCAGGCATACGGCAAGCCCCGCCAATCCGGCAATGCTAATCATGAGGTAGAGCATGGTTCCCCGCTCACGCCCAAGACGGTCCGTCCCGGTTGCGTCCGCCAGTGATAGCAGCGGAGATGGGGCGAGGTCAAGGCGCGGGTTTGCACGGGGGTGCCGGTCCTGGTAGATTGCCCTGCGTTGTGAGGACTGGGAGCCGGTGGAGTTTCGGGGGAAACGCGCAACGCCAAACGCCGGTGTGGGAACGGATAACGGGTAAGGAGTCATGGGACCATGAAGAAGATTCGAGCCGCCATCATCGGGCAGGGCCGAAGCGGGTACGGAATCCACACGCGGTATTTGCAGACGGACCCGAAACGGTTTGTTGTCGCAGCCGTGGTGGACCCGATCAAGGCACGCCGGGACCGCGCCCAACAGGAATACGGGTGCGACGTCTACCGCGATCACAAACCTTTGCTGAAGCGCGACGACATTGACCTGGTGGTGAACGCTACGCCGAGTCATCTGCATGTGCCGGTGACCATGGAGTTCCTGAAGGCGGGATTCAACACGCTGTGCGAGAAGCCGCTGGCGAACAAAGCGAAGGACGTGGACGCGCTGATCGCTGCGTCAAAGAAGAGCAAGGCGACCTTTGCCATCTTCCAGCAGTCCCGGTTCGGGCCGTACTTCCAGCAAGTGCGCAAGGTCATTGCGTCGGGTGTGCTGGGCGACATCATGCAGGTGTCGATTGGGTTCAACGGCTTTAGCCGGCGTTACGACTGGCAGACGTTGACGGAATTCACGGGCGGCAACCTGTTGAACACGGGCCCCCACCCCCTGGACCAGGCGCTACAGCTCTTCGGCACCGACGCCATGCCGAAGGTTCATTGCCTCATGCGGTCGGCCATCAACTACGGCGACGCTGAAGACCACGTGAACATCACGTTGAGCGGCGAAGGACGCCCCATCATCCACCTCGAGATCTCGTCGTGCTGCGCCTACCCGGCCTTCGTCTACAACGTGTACGGCACGTTGGGCGGCATGAAGGGGTCCACCTCGGAGATGGAGTGGCGCTACTACAACCCGAAGGAAGCCCCCAAGATTCGGTTGAAGAAGAAACCCTTGGACGGTCCCGACGGCAAGCCGGCGTATTGCAGCGACGCGTTGAAATGGTATACCAAGAAGTGGCGTGTACCGAAATCGCAGAGCGACCTGTTCGATGTCATGTCGGGCGGCTACTACCGCATGTTGCACAAGACCCTGACCAAAGGCGATCCTCTTACCATCACCCCGGCGGAAGTCCGCCAGCAGGTGGCCGTGATCGAGGAGTGCCATCGTCAGAACCCGCATATCTACAAGAAGTAACGGAATACAGAGATCGAGTATCAGACGGCCGGGCGCCTTTGCCCGGCCGTTTTTCTCTTTTGGAGAAGGGGATGTGGGGATTGTTGGAGATTGGGGGATGGAGTCGGGAGGTGGAGGCGAAAGGGAGTGGCGGGCTGTGGCACGGCCATCTTGGCCGTGATTTCCGGGTGGAGAGTTGTGGTAGGGCGAATCACGGGCTGGAAGCCCGTG
>JAAEQP010001453.1 GCA_024231375.1 bacterium
ACTCGTGCCATGGTGAATACGATAGCATCAACTGCCGCCGAAGGCAATAATTAAGTATTATGTCCCCTTAATTTTGTCCCAGCGTCTGTGCACGGGTTCCTACCGGGCGATTTCGGTATGGAAGCCTCGAAGTGGCCGTCGCGTAGCCACCGTGAGCCGGATAGTAGTCCAAAAGGCTTGCGTGTGCAAGAGGGGCATCCCGCGCAACGGTACTCTCTCTCGTTGCGTTCACCTCCTTCTGGATCGTATAAGGGAGCACTGTCCACACGCTGCGGATGCGCCTTCGGGCTCTGGCAAGCGCAATCTCGCAAGGGCATCAGCTATGCAATGCTACGGAATGGAGGAATAGGAATGTTTGCGATTTTGATATTAACCGCGGTCCAAGTGCAATGCGCCGCCGAAGTGCCGCAATCCACGGGTGATGAAGGCGTTGTCCGCCTGTTCAATGGCGAGAACCTGGACGGTTTCTACACGTTCCTGCGCGACCGCGGACGCGATGCGGACCCGAAGGGGGTGTTTACCGTGAAGGACGGCGTGCTGCGCATCTCCGGCGAGGAGTGGGGATGCATCACGACCGACGAGGAATTCGACTGCTATCATCTCATCGCCGAGTTCAAGTGGGGCCAACTGACCCACGCACCCCGAGTAGACCGCGCACGGGATTCGGGCATCCTGCTTCATTCCGTGGGTGAGGACGGTGCGTACGGCAATGTGTGGATGAACAGCATCGAGTGCCAACTCATCGAGGGCGGCACCGGCGACTTCATCGTCGTCGGCAACGGCACGGAGAGCTTCGCCATCACCTGTCCCGTCGCGGAGGAGAAGCAGGGCAATTGCCATGTGTTTCAGCCCGGCGGCAAACCGGCCACCATTAACGGCGGCCGCATCAACTGGTTCGGCCGCGACCCGGAATGGGCCGACGCAAAAGACTTCCGCGGCAAACAGGATGTGGAGAAACCCATCGGCGAATGGAACCGCCTCGAGTGCCTCGTCGACGGGCCGAAGATCACCGTCATCCTCAACGGCGTCACCGTCAA
>JAAEQP010001454.1 GCA_024231375.1 bacterium
CCAGGAGATGCCGGTGACCAAGTCGTTCGCCATGATCACCGGGATACTGAACGCGTCGTAACTGGACAGTGCTAGACCGAAGGGCCGGGCACGAACGTGTCCCGGCCCTTCTTCATTTTGACGGCGGTTGCGGGCATGGCCGCAACCGTCGTGGGCGGGGCTCGTCTCAGCCAGAATCCATCTCAACACGTGCGTTCTCTTACCCTCTCCCGACGGGATAGGGCAGGGTGAGGGGTCTTGCTCGGAATCTGTCCGAGTCCCGCCGCTACCCTTCCAGCGACCAATCGCCCCGGTACTTGCGCATCAGCATACCGTTCAGCGCGGGGCTGTCTGCGATACGCTCCTTCTTCGGATCCCACTTGAACTTGGCGCCCAGTGTACACGCAATCTTGCCAAGGTGGCCTATCGACGCAGAACGGTGCCCGGCGTTCACCGGCGCGATGCAGTCCTTGCGATCCACCACGCACTCGAGGAAGTCGCGCATGTGGTCGCCGCCGCGCCGGAACCTGAAGTCCTTCTTTCCGAACTTGGTCTTGAGCAGCGCCTCGTCACTGGCCTTCGCGCCGCCGCGGTCCACATACACCCACCGTCCCTTCGTGCCGTAGAACATCGTGCCCAATTCTCCGCATGCTCTGAAGTCCTTGGGCATCTCGCTCGCGCTGGCTACCGTCATCGTGACCCCGCCCTTGTACTTGCAGTTGAACTCGTACCGGGCCGGCCCATCGTACAGGTTGTTCCGCTCCCTCGCCGGATCCCACCGCACGCCTTCGACCTCAATCGGTCCCGTGTTGTCCCAACCCATACCCATGTGCGCGATGTCGCCGTGGTGGCCAATCCAGTCCATCATCTGCCCGCCGCCAAATGCCATCCACCAGCGCCAATCCCAGTGGTAGCGCTTCGGATGGAACGGCGTCCACGTGGCTGGACCAACGTAGAAGTCCCAATCGATTTCCGCGGGCGCTTTCGGCCACTCGTCGACCCACATCGCGTGGCCCCCGTTCGGCAGGCTCACCTCGATGTGCTTGATGTCCCCCAGGTATCCGTTGCGCACGAGCTGGCACACCCGCTTGTAGTGCCCCCACGAACGCTGCATGCTTCCGACCTGAAACACGCACTTGTTCTCCTGGACGGCCTTCACAACGGCCTTTCCTTCGCCCAGCGACCACGTCATCGGCTTCTCGCAGTAGATGTCCTTCCCGTTCCGCGCCGCCTCGACGCATACCAGCGCATGCCAATGGTCCGGCGTCCCCACGATCACCGCGTCCACATCCTCCCGCGGCACCAACTCGCGGTAGTCGGCGTGGGTTTCGCAGGCCGTGTCCCCGTAATACTCGTCCACCAGCTTCTTGGCCTGTGCCAGGCGCGTCTGGTCAACATCGCACAGCGCCACCACCCGGACATTGTCGTGCTTGATGGCTTGGTTCGTGAGTCCCCGGGCCTGGCCGCCCGTGCCGACGACCCCGATGTTGATCCGGTTGCTCGGCGCAGTCGTACCGGCCGCACCCATCGCCGAAGACGGCACAATGTACGGCGCGGCAACAGCCGCACCCATTCCATAGAGAAACGAACGTCTTGATGTGGTCGTTGGTTTGCTGGATTTCATCTGGCTCTTCCTTCGGTGTTGCTCTGGCGGCTCCGGATTCTGTTCACTCCACGCAGACCTCAGGAGGGTCCCGAGCAGACTGCATGTCCCAGAATGCCACAATCCCTCGCCAGATCAAAGATGCCCCGCAGTTTCGCACGCCCAAGCCCCGTCCATGCTCCCTGTATCGCCGGTATCGCCCGCCATTCCTGCGCATTTGTAGGGTGCCGTCGAGCAGCGGCCCGAGGCCGCGCGAGCACGCACCATCTCGCTTCCTTGTCTATCGCGTCCATGTCGTCCATCGCCCAAACCCATCCAACCCATCAGCCCACTACGTCCTGTCGGACCTACAGATCCGTCCACTCCGTCCACTTCCGGCCCGGAAGGTGTGGGACCGGCGCCCTCGCCGGTCTCTCCCTCCGTGGTCCCGTTCTCCCTGTTCCCTCCACGTTTTGGCGTGGTCTCCCGGCCGCGCCACTCCCCAGACCGCAAGGTCTCAATTCCCAAGTCCGCGCAGCGGAACGCCCCCGTCCCATCCGCGCTCAAAGCTGCTATACTCACCTGCGAGCCTGAGCCAAGAAGTGGAGGAGAACCATGAGAATCACCATCGCCCTCCTGCTCACTATCGCCCTACTCGGCTGCGACGTTCTCAACTCACATACAATCACCGTCCACACCGTCCCCACATGGGGGGGCGAAAGCATCTCCAGGGAAGAGGTGATGAAGATCTGTCGCGAATTCCTGACGGCACGCGGTCTGAAACGCTCGACTATGCATGTGGATAGTGGTCAGTGCGAACATTATGATACTGTCCCGCCACCATCCTACTCCGTGTCAATTGAACCGACCGGCAGAGGTGTCGAGATAGGCTTCTTCCAGACTGGACCGAGAGTGCCCTCATACGGAAACGTCTTGAAGGAGCTGCAAGGCGTGCTTGAGAAATACTGCGGCAGCGATCAAGTGAAGGTTGCCAGCTAGTTCTAGACTCTCGTTGTGGCCGGTCGCGGCCTTCCGGCCGCGCTCTGACGGCGCCACTCTTCGGGCCGTGAGGTCTCTAATCCCAAGTCCGCGCAGCGGACGACAGACCCTAGCCACGGGCGTAAGCCCGTGGATCCGGTACGCCTTTCGCTCAAGCCCCCGCAGGGCGGCGGAACACACCTGTCCCATCAGTCCTATAGGTCCAATAAGTCCCGCCCTCCGCGTCGGCGCGCCACGTCCGAAAGTGTGGGACCGGCGCCCTCGCCGGTCGCTCCCTCCTGGCTGCAGGTACCCCAATGGTGATACCATCGCGACTGCAAATGGGGCTCCCAGAGCCTGGAGAAATTCTTGAAATCCCCCACAACACGCTTCTCAGACCGCGTCGACGACTACATCGCCTACCGCCCCTCATACCCGCCTGCCGTCATAGACGCCCTACGCAACCATGCAGGCCTCCATGGCGCTTCCACCATCGCCGACATCGGTTCAGGCACCGGCATCCTCACGCGTTTACTTCTCGACGCAGGTTGGCAAGTCTTCGCCATCGAACCGAACCCGGAAATGCGCCTCGCCGCCGAACATCTGCTGGGTGACCACCCACGATTCCACAGCGTCGTCGGCATGGCCGAAGATACCCGCCTTGCCTCCGAATCCATCGACCTCATCACCGTCGCCCAAGCGTTCCACTGGTTCCGGCCCGACGAAACGCGGCGCGAATTCGAACGCATCCTTCGCCCCAACGGCACCGTCGCCCTCATCTGGAACAACCGTAAGAAGGACTCACCATTCCTGCGCGCCTACGACACACTTCTCACCACGCAGACGGCGGAATACGCTTCTGTGAAGCACACCAACATCACCGACGACGAGATCCAGGCATTCTTCGGCCCGGACGGGTGCGTATTGATGACCTGCCCCAACGAACAACACCTCGACCTGTCGGGGTTGACGGGCCGAGCCCAGTCGTCGTCCTACGTCCCCGCACTCGACGACCCAGCCCATGTCCCGTTCATGCGCGAACTCGAAGCCCTCTTCGACCAGTTCGCCGCAGACGGTCGCGTGACGTTCGAATACACGACTAAGGTTCACATCGGTAGACTGACGGCCACGGACCGCCGCACAGCAGGCTAGTTCCACTTGGTCCGGACGATGGTCTTGCCGAATCTTACCCTCGCCTAACGGGAGAGGGCAGGGTGAGGGGTCTTCATGCGTTCCACAGATTCCCACGCATTCAAGGCTGGGCACATCGCCCTCACTTCGCGCCCAACGCCTCCACCAGCGCCACGGGATCCACAATCGGCCCCAACGAATGCTCCTTACCGTCGCGCACGACCGTCACCGTCCGCCCCGTCGACATCGCCAACCGCCAGAAACGATCCGGCGTCACATCCGGGTCGACCTGCACCGCCAGCGCGTACAGCCCTGCGATATACGGAATCGACCAACTCCATCCGCCCGACCGGTAGAACACATACTCGTTGTCGCCCGTCGGACTCGCCACGGTCCGGGAATCCATCGGCACCAACAGTCTGTCCGACACCCCCTCTCCTCCATAGAATCTCCCCGCCCACCACAGCCCCGGCTCGTACGACTCGGCCGTGTCCGGATCGGAGAGCGGGTGCCTCCCGAGTCCGTGGAACCGGAATCCGTGGCTCAGTTCGACCGACGACGACACGACCAGCATACCCGCGTCGATGGCCTCTTTCACCGCGGTCGTGATGTCCGCGTAGCCCCTCTCGCCCCGCGTCCAGCCCACCTGCATCGCGATAACGCGTATCTTCCGGTCGTGGGGCAACTGAGCATTGAGCTTCAGAATCCGCCGCACACACTCCGCGTAGTGCGAAAAGTTCTTCGGAGCTTTCCCGCCGCTTCTCTTCTCCCAGTCCACGGTCCACGACGCCATGTAGTAGAGATCCGCCTCCGGCGCAACCCCGCACGTCGCGCCCACCGCAATAGAGGCCACCGAAGGACCATGCATCTGCGCGGGCGTCTCGGGTCGCACCTTGTACTCTTCGTAGAGCCGTAAGCGATCCGCATACTCGTGGTGCGCGACAAGCAAGGGCTGATCGATGATGGCCAGCCCCACGCCGCGGCCCTTGATTCCACGCGCGTGCAGCGTGCGCCCGCCAAGCCCGGGGTTCTTGCCAAGGTCCATGATCCGCTCGCGGTAGAAGTTGCGCGGAAGCCGGTTCTCCGGTGGCCAGACCGTGCGGTCGTCGAACGACGCACGCAGCAGGTCGTCAAGTCGCGTCGACAGGTCCAGGTCCGACACATCGTACCCCCGCAAATCGCATTCCCACGGATTCGTAGACTCGGGATGGGGGACTGGAAGGCTCGATAACTTGCCGCGACCGTAGTCGGCGGCGGCCGGATGCCGCACGATCCGTGGCAGTCCCAGCGCGCCCGCATTCTCGGAAACGGCGGGTCCCGCTGCCCACACTCTGACCACGAAACAGACGGACAAACACGCCAAGGCAGGGATAGGAACACGCATGGACCATACTCCTTTGGGGATGAATGGCACTTCTCACGGTGGGCGATCAGTCGAAGCGGGGGGCACACTTCCGGTGGACGGGCTAGGGGGCCCTATCGCTCCCCGGCGCCTGGCGGCATCAGCCCTTCGCCCCGTCCTGGAGTTGTCGTCAATAGGCGCCGGGTGGTATGCCGAAATGGCGTTTGAAGGCTGCCGAAAATACGTACCGGCTTCCGTACGAGAGCCGCTCGGCGATCTCACGCAGGTGGCCTTCCGCGGGCTACGCGCCAAAGGCTGAGGCACTCCTCGGTTGCGAGCCGTACCGCTACGCCCCGGGTCCTGGCGTGGACTCGCGGACGACGAGTTCCTCGGGAATCAGGGTCTCCTTGACGAGCGCATTGTACTCACGCCCAATCTTGGCCAGTAGGATCCGAACCGTATGACCAGCCACCGCTCCCGAGGCTTGGCGGACCGCCGTGAGCTTGGGCACTGTCAAGGTCCCCGCACGGTGCCGCCCCCCCACCAGGTGGTCGCCGACCGTGACCATCCCATAGTCCCGGCCGCAGAGAAGGCCCGCGTCCTGGGCAACTTCGATAACCTCCAACGCCAACCAGTCGCCGATACAGACAAAGGCGCAGGACTTGGCAAGGTCCTCGAACGCCTTCTGCAACCTGGCGGTCGCACGTGCATCTCGGGCAGCCCGGATGCAATGAACGGCCATGCCCGCGCGCTTCGCGGCCTGCCGAATCAGTTCCTGGCGCGCGTCCTCCGCATCGGTCTGATAATGAACCACGTTCACTTCGGCGTACCCCTGCTTCGCCAGATGCTCAACCAGCGCCCGGGTACCCGCCAGCGGATCGTGGCGGACCACGTCGGCTTCGGGGAACTCGGGGAGTCCCCGGTGAAGCAGCACCACATCCGTACCCGTCGACCGGAGACGCGCCACCGCATCCTCGTAGGTGCCGTCATGGCCGGCTGGATGCCAGATCACACCGTCCGCCTGCCAGTCGATCACGGCACGTAGAGCTTCCGATTCCGTGGCCGCGTCGCAGTCCTGCGTGAACCGTACCATGAGTTGCTGACCCGCCTCGCGCGTGAGACGTTCGGCCTCATCGAGGAACTCGGGGCAGTTCCCCGGCACTACAAGAGAGATGAGATTGCTTCGGCCTTCACGTAGCGCACGCGCGAACCGGTTGGGCCGGTACCCCAGTTCACGCGCCGCGTTGACGATGCGCACACGGGTCTCAGGGGAGAAGCGGGGGTGGTCAGGGTTGGCAAGCACTTGGGACACCGCGCCGGTCGAAACTTCGGCGCGTTCAGCGACGGTCTTAAGCGTGACACGACTGCCCATGGTGCTTAAACCTTTCAAACAAAGAGTATGGGCATGTCGTGGATTTGTCAAGGGGTTGTGCGACCAAGACGCCGCGCCAGTCCCGAGGAAGCAGAGAGGCCGAGTCGGCAGATGAGTCCTCTGTTGACAGTCAGACTGCACTGGCGTACTCTGGACCCGCGCAACGCGAGGCACGCTTGCGCATGTAGGCTCGGATTCGGGGCTGGATTCGAGGCGTCTGCGGCAATTGGATTGGTGGGTTCACCCTAGGAGGAATCATAGAATGAAAAGGCAAGGCTTCACGCTGATTGAACTGTTGGTCGTTATCGCCATTATCGGAATCCTAGCCGCAATCTTGCTCCCTGCCCTGGCTCGGGCGCGGGAAGCGGCCCGGCGCGCATCGTGCCAGAACAACCTGAAGCAGATGGGCATCGTCTTCAAAATGTACGCGAACGAGTCGAAGGGCGAGAAGTATCCGCCCCTTCAGGGCCTCGCGGAGTACTACACGGACGGCACGGGCGGAGGCGCGCCCGGCGCGTGTTCCAACACGCAGGACGAGCCGGAACTGGCCCCGCGCGTGATCGCCATCTATCCCGAGTACCTGACCGACTACAACGTCTTGATCTGCCCTTCGGCAAACGACGCGGGCGAAGAGACAGCCGAATTCCTGTCAATTATGTCCGGCGCTGGATGTCCTTGGGACGGCATCGCAGACAATCCCTCGGACAGCTACTTCTATCTCGGCAAGGTCATCGACTTGGGTGACGGTGACGACCCGTTGTCAGGCGACGGCACGGCCATCGGGCTGTTCGGCATCGACATTCCCGCCCAGCTCTGGGAAGCCCTGCTTGCCATCGGACCAACGTCGATGGGCGGCAGTGGCGCCTTCGACCGAGGCGATCTAAGCGGCGCAGCCGCCCAAGCGGCGCGCGACGATCTCGAGGGTGACCTCGGCGTCGCCGACGGCGCGGGCAACGGTGGCGGCGGCACCATCTACCATCTCCGGGAAGGAATCGAACGCTTCATGATCTCGGACATCAACAACCCGGCCGCCACGGCGCGCGCCCAATCCGAGATCGCCACCATGTGGGACTCGACCACGACCGACCCGTCGAGCGGTGTGAGTTACAACCACATCCCCGGCGGCGGCAATGTGATGTACATGGATGGCCACGTGGAATTCATGCGCTACGAGCAGTTCGGCGCATTCCCGATCAACGGCGCCGTCGCGACGCTTGTGGGCGTGATATCGGGTATGTAGCACTACCTCAGGCTTGGCTTCTATCATTGCCGGGGAAGGCACTCTTGAAGAAGAGAGCCTTCCCCGGTTGCACATTTCTATCCTGTCGGCTGCACAGCCGCCAGCGGCACAAGCGTGACTGGCCCCAAGAGACCCGAATCCTGCAACGGCCACTTGGACGCATCGAACTTGTTGTAGTTCTGGTCCACGAAGTTGATGTCGTGGAAGATGCGCCACTCCACGCCGCGCACGTCCAGATCGCGGATGCGGTTGGCGGACAGGTTCGTCACTTCCACTTCGAGTCGGTTCTTGCCGGGCCGAAGCAAATGTCCTACACGCGCGGTGTACGGTATGCTCCACAGAACGCCTGCATCGACGCCGTTGACACGGACCCGCGCGCTCTCTCGCACGTTCCCAAGATCGACCATCCAGTCGTCGCATTCCACGTTCCCTGGCAAGTCGAACTCGGTCGAGTAGAGAGCCGTTCCCGCGAAACGTTTCGCCCTCGGGTTATCCCGGTCCGCCCAGGAAACCAGTGTCTTAGCCGTGTACGCCTTCGGCAAGGCGGGCCCGCCATCAATGAACTCCACGCGCCATGGATTCTCGAGGGCCACGCCCAGTCCCCTGGGGACTCGATACTCCCACGCTTCGCCATCCACGATACGCTCCTCGAAAGTCCTGAGAAAGAGCGTTTCGCCGGGCTGTAACTGCAGGTAGACCTCAGTGCGCCCATCTTGTTGGCGGACCTCGCCAAGCCCGGTCCGCTCGGTTGTGGGGCAGAGCAGCACCGCCGAATCCGCACGCGTCGCAAGAGCCACCCAGCCGTCCAGGGCTGAGGTGCCTTGGTTGGCCAGGAAGTAATGCCGTCCCTGCGGATGCACGCGGCGGATGAACCCGATCCCGTGTTGAGTCAAGGGTTCTGCTGCAACTTCCGGTTCGGCAAGAAGCAACCCCGTGTCGCCGCTCAGTGCGGCCATGCCTTTGCCCACTTGGGACCGTTGCAGACCCGAACCGTTGTCGGCCCCGAGACCAAACGCATCCCGCACAGCCTCCAGCGCAGCGCGGCGCACTTCCACCTCCAAGTAGCCGGGCACGTCCGCCGGAAGGGCTTCGTGGAATAGAACGCTTCCGCCTTCGTTCGCCACGGCGGCAAGCGACTCGAGCGTATCGACGGGCATGTAGGTTGTACGTGGCACAAGGACGGTACGATACGGGACGCCCGCCTCCGTGACTATGCGGCCTTCCTCGACCGATAGGCCCCGAATCTGGGCGTCGGACACCAGGTCGAAGGTGTATCCCTTGTCCAGAAGTTCTTGCGCAAGTTTCCCCACGGGCGCCTCCGTGAACCATTCGATGTGGTGTACCGTGAATCCGTGGGTGAGCCCATCCGGGCGGTGCCATTCGTCGTAGACCGGCCAGTACAGAAGGATGTCGTTGTCCGGTTCGCCGGATTGCAGGATGGACTGGCACCGGGCAATGTATCCATTCAGGGCCGAGATGTCTCGCCAGAAGCCTCTTGAATCGCTGGATCCGGGAAACAGACAGCTTACGCCGATAATCGCAAC
>JAAEQP010001455.1 GCA_024231375.1 bacterium
ACCTCGTTGAGCATCACATGGACCACCCCTACTTCAGGGACCTCCCACACCGCCCGATTCAACTCTGCATCGGGATGATGCGTGGCGGCGAGTGGCCGAGCCGTGTGCCGGACCGATGCGAAGTGGAGGGCGGCCTTGGTTTCCTGCCCAACAAGGATCTCGAGGAGGTGAAGGCGGAGATGGGCGAGTGGATCCGCGAGCGTAGCGACGACTGGTTGCGCAACCATTTCGAGTTGCACTTCGAGAAACTCCACAACGCGGCGTTCGAGGTTCCGCCCACGCATCCCTTCGTGCAATGCGTGCGAGGGGCGGCTGCCCACGCGCAGCTCTCGGACGAAGTCAAAGGCTGGACGGTGTCCTGCGACGCGCGATTGTTTCCGCACGTGGCAAACATGCCGGTCGTTACGGTGGGGCCCGGCGAACTGGCGCACGCGCATTCGTCGCAGGAGCAAGTGGCGCTTGGCGATGTCCTACAGGCGGCGAAGCTGTACGCGTTTGCGGCCATGGACTGGTGCGGGGTGGTCTGACGCGACGCCCCTCTTCTTCGCGGCAGGACGAAGAAAGGCGGCGAGACGCCGCCTCTACAATGGGCCTCTGTGGTAGACGCGACGTCCTCGCCGCGTCCCTCCGTGCGTGTTGTTGGGATCACCCTCTGTTCGCCTCTTCGCTTCCTCTGACGAGTTCTGGACCTGGCAGAATCCTCAAGCAGCCTACGCCGAGTGGGCGGCGTCTTGGCGGAGGAGTTCGACGACGTCGTGAAAGGCGGCGCGGTTCTTCTCGTTCATTTCGATGAGGGCTTCGTGGGCGTGAAGGACGAGGCGGGCTTTCTCCTGGGCGTCTTCGTCACCGGGAGGCACGTCGCGCAGGGCGGCTTCGTCAAAGGTGTGCTCGTCGACGATGACGAACGCCTCGTCAAACCCCATGCTTTCGAGGACGGTGGTAAGGTCTTCCCCGTTGGCGACAATGGCGGGGTTTTCGAAACGCTTCTCGCGCGCAAGACGGGCGATCTTGGCGAGGAGGCCGAGGCAGGTGCTGTCGATGAAGCCGATCTCGGTCATGTCGATGACGAATCGATCGGCCTGGTTGTTGGCGAACACGTCGCGGATAAGGGCGTCGAGGCCCGGGCCGAGGGTATGCCTGACCTCTCCGATCATCTTGATGAAACACTCGCGATCCTGACAGGCGTAGAGGATTCTAGCGTCGGGCATGGTGCGTCCCCTTCCGGATGGTCAACAGGGTCACGTCGTCAGGCAAATCTCGTGTCGTGCGTAGCTGGGTAACGAACCGATGCATGTCGGCCTCGTTGTTCATGGATTGCAGGTAGTCGACCTTGTGGGCGAGATCGGGTTGAGGCATGGCCTCGAGAATCCCGTCGGAGAAGATGGCAATGAGGAAGTCGTCAGG
>JAAEQP010001456.1 GCA_024231375.1 bacterium
ACTTCGTGCCTGTGTGCCTTCGTGCCTTCTACTCGACAGTAACGCTCTTGGCCAGGTTGCGGGGTTTGTCGACGTTGTGACCTCGCAGGACGGCGGCGTGGTATGCCACCAGTTGCAGCGGCACGACTGTCAACAGCGGCTGCAGCGGATCGGGCACGGCCGGCACGTGGAAGACCGCGTCGGCGTAGTCGTTGATCTGCGTGTCACCTTCCGTCGCCACGGCGATGATGCGGCCGCCGCGTGCGCGGACTTCCTCGATGTTGGAGATCACCTTGTCGTACTGATTGTCCCGAGGCGCTACGAACACGACGGGCATCCCTTCGTCGATCAGCGCGATCGGGCCATGCTTCATCTCTGCGGCGGGCATACCCTCTGCGTGAATATATGAAAGCTCCTTGAGCTTCAGCGCGCCTTCCATGGCGACGGGGTAGTTGTATCCTCGGCCGAGGAACAGCCAGTTGTTTCGATCTACGTAGCGTTGCACGCAATCGCGGATGTGATCGGACTGTTCGAGCACGC
>JAAEQP010001457.1 GCA_024231375.1 bacterium
TTCGCTGCTAAGAAAGGCGGCGAGGACGCCGCCTCTACGAAGAGTCTCCGTAGGCGCGGCGTCCTCACCGCGCTATCCCTTTCTTCACCGAACCTTGGTTCGCCGATTCGCAGCCAACAGCGGTCAGGAGCTCGCAATGACGGGGCTATTGGCGGACGTGGCACCGCGCTGACCGGCGCTGAGAGTGGCGCAAGTCCCGAAGGGACGGGAGATAGTAGCCCAGGAATTCATTCCTGGGTTCGTGACGGCAGCCAAAGGACGAGTCCCGCAGGGACGACAGAGGGGACGATTGATGGCTTGAGTGCTCCTTCCGCAGACGCGCTCGTACTCGCGTTCCAGACCGCGCTCTTGGGCTGGTTCCTCTTCACCCCGGCAGCCTACCCCTGGTATGCGGTCGGACTACTGGCCGTGTCCACGCTACGACCGCGGCTGTGGGTGATCGTGCTGAGCGGCGCGTTCAGCATGTACTACCTTCTGTTCCTCTACGACTACCGGGAGTATCCGCCGTATTGGACGACCTACACGCAGGTTGCGGAGCATGGGGTCGTGTTGCTGGCAGTGGTGGTGCCGGTGGTGGTGGGACGCGTGGTACCCGGGGTAGCGATGGACACCACCTCCCGGTAGATCGAATCTCGCCCCGTTTTTCGTGCACGTGCACGAAGAAGCGCAACTGGAGCCACTCCGGTCCACCCTGGCCAACCGCCGCCGGAATGCCCCGACCTCATCAGCTGTTTCCCCTTGGTATGTCGAAACGAGCCGAGGAGAGACAGGATGCACAAACCATTGCGCATAGCAACGTTAGTCGCCGTGTCGGCGGTCGCGGTCCTGTCGTTCCACGCCTTCTTGAGCAGCTGGAGTTGCACACACAATTCGGTCCTGGCCGATGGGACCGTCGACATCGGGGAGAACGCCACCATGGCAACAGCACCCACCGAAACCCACCGACACACGAATCACCTCGTCAACGAAACCAGTCCGTACCTGCTCCAACACGCCCACAACCCCGTCGATTGGTATCCGTGGGGCGACGAAGCCATCCAACGCGCGCGAGACGAGGACAAGCCCATCTTTCTCTCGATCGGCTACGCGGCGTGCCACTGGTGCCACGTCATGGAGCGCGAATCCTTTGAGGACGAGGCCACGGCCGCCCTTCTCAACGAGCACTTCGTCAGCATCAA
>JAAEQP010001458.1 GCA_024231375.1 bacterium
CATGAAGTTGCGCCATCCCCGGATGGACGGCAACGCAACTTTCCCCCCGAAGAACGCGTTCATTTTGGCGACGCTGGAGAAGCCCATAGTGACGTTCGCATCGTCGATGACTTCCTGCACGATCTCGAGCGCGCCGTCGGTGAACTTCAGGCACACCCCCACATCGCCGGCTTCGTCCTTGGCGCGAATCTGGACTGTGGCGGTCACGCCTTCGAACCGTTTGGCGGTTGCCGGGTCGTCTTCGAGCAACACGCGGATCACGGGGAACACGGCCCGGCACACAATGCGATTGGCGAGCAGGTCTCGTTCAGTGGCCACGGTTACACCTCGTCTTCCCAGTCTTCGTCTTCTTCAAACTCGACGCCCATAAGATCGCGGACCTTCTCGATGATGCCGTCCGTGTCGATCTTGTAGTGGTTCATGATGTCTTCGGGGTAGCCGATCATGGAAAACTCGTCGGGCAGGCCTACGCGATGAAAGGCGCAGCCCTTGCCGCTCTCGGCGATGACCTCGGCCACAGCGCTGCCCAGACCGCCAACCGTACTGTGATCTTCGAAAGTCACGATACGGCGCGTGTCGTGGACGGCTTTGACGATGGCTTCACGGTCGATGGGCTTAATCGTGTGGAGGTTCAAGACCCGCACGCTCAGTCCGTCTTCCTCGTTGAGAATGCGCGCGGCCTGGACGGCATGGAACACGGTGGGACCCGTGGCCATGACCGCTATGTCGGTGCCTGGGCACATCTCTACGGCTTTGCCCACGGTGAACTCGTAATCGTCGGATTCGTACACGGCCGGTTCGAAGCCACGACCGATACGGATGTACACAGGCCCGTCGATATCCATACACGCACGCACGGCCTTGGCGGTTTCGTAGCCGTCGGCGGGTACGATGACCGTGAGGTTGGCGAAGGCGCGCACGATGGACAGGTCTTCGGTAGCGTGGTGTGTGGTGCCCGCCGGCCCGAAGGATGTGCCGCCGTGAGTCGCGATGATCTTGCAGTTGAGATTCTGGTAACAGATGTCGGTGCGCACGAATTCGCCCGCGCGCATGGATGCAAACGCCGAGAACGTGGACACGAAGGGGATGAGGCCCGATTTGGCCATGCCCGCGGCCACGCCGAACAGATTCTGCTCGGCAATGCCCAAGTTGAAGAACCGGTCAGGGAACTTCTCCCCGAAGGTGCCGATCTTGGTCGATTTCGCCAAGTCGGCCGACAACCCGACAATCCGGGGCTCTCTCTCGCCCAACTCGCACAACACCAGCCCGTAGATCTCGCGCTGGGTCATATTGTCAACGTCGTAGACGGTCCAGGTTAAGCCCTCGCTCATGCTATTCGCCTCCCAGAGATGCCTTGGCCTTTTCGGCCAGGTCTGCGTTCAGGCCGCCGTAGTGCCAGGCCGGGTCGTCCTCCATGAAGGAGACACCCTTCCCCTTCACCGTTTGGGCGACAATCATCGTGGGCGCGCCTTTGTGCGCGTGCGCCGCGTCGATGGCGTCGGCGATCTGCCGGAAATCGTGACCGTCGATATCGAGCACGTTCCAACCGAAGGCCTTCCATTTGTCGGGGAAGGGCTCAAGGCTCATGACATCTTCGGTCAGGCCGTCGATCATCATGCGGTTTCGGTCAACAAAGGCCGTCAGGTTGTCGATGTTGTAGTGGGCGGCGGCCATGGCCGCTTCCCAGATGGACCCTTCGTTGCACTCGCCGTCGCCGCAGATGCAATAGGTGCGCCATGTCTTGCCTTGGGTGCGCGCGCCCAGGGCCATCCCCACCGCGAGGGGCAGGCCGTGCCCGAGCGATCCTGTGGACGCGTCGACGCCCGGCACCTTGTTGCCGTCGAGGTGCATTCCGAAGGCCGAACCCGCTTTGCCGAAATCGCGCAATCGGTCGAGGGGGTAGTACCCGCGGTTCGCGAGCACCACGGCCCAACCCACGCCGCCGTGTCCTTTGCTGAGGATGCACCGATCCCGCTCGTCCCAGTCGGGGCGTTCCGGGTCGATGGTGAGATACTTGTAGTACAAGGCGGTCAGGAGATCGGCCTGGCTCAGCGCGCCCCCGATATGGGACCCGCCGGACCACGATGTCACATCCACGATATCGCGCCGGATTTGACGAGCCCGTTCTTCCAGTTGCCGGATTTCGTCGTCGGTAATGGGCATGATTCACTCCAGTCGAGATACGCCTCAGGCCGATTGGTTGGCTTTCACGGCCTTGAAAGCGTCGTCCACAATATCCCATGTATGTTGAATATCTTCATCCGTATGCGCGGCGGACAGGAACCAGTTGTGATGAGACGTGAAGAGCGCCCCCCGTTTCGTGCATTCCGCGCACCAATCCTGATGAAGCATCAGGGTTTCGTCATCGGTCAGACGCACATAGGGCAGTGCAGGCGCGCCCGTGACCTTCATCGTGTAACCGTGGCTATCCGCGATGCGCACCATGCCGTCCAGCAATTTGGTGCCGGCGTCGAGCATGACGCGCGGCGCGTCGATGCGTTTCAACTCATTGAGGCAGGCCAAGGCCGCCGCCATGGGACCGGCCGAGAACCAGTAGCTGCCCGTGTAGAACACCTTGGCGGCGTCGCTGCGGAGGGCATCCGTGCCGACAAGCGCGGAGATGGGATACCCGTTGGCGAGGGCTTTGCAGAAGCAGACGAGGTCGGGCGTGAACCCGAAGTGTTCGTGGGATCCCCGCATGTCGAGCCGGAACCCGCACCGCACATCGTCTACGATGAGCACGGCCCCGTCCTTATTGAGCATGGCCTGCACCTTCTGCCAGTATCCGTCGGCGGGCAACGCATTGTCCTGGAAATTCGGATGGTGGTACGGCGTAGCAATGAACCCCGCCACGTCCCCGGCGTGTTCGTCAAGCACCCGTTCGAGTGCAGGAATATCATTCCACGGAATGCGGATAACGTTGGCGGCATCCTCTTCGATGGCACCATGATGGCCCGTGCCCTGCATCCAGGGCGAGACGCCGTGGTATCCACCCGCGATGCCCACGATCTTCTTCCGACCCGTCGCGGCGCGCGCCACCATGATGGCGTAGTTGGTGATGTCGCCACCGTTCTTGGCGAAGTAGGCCCAATCCGCCACGGGCACCAGGTCCACCAGAAATTCCGCCAGCTCCACCATCTTCGGCGATGGACACGACATGGCGTTGCCGAGCTTCATCTGGGCCTGGTAGGCCTCGTCCACTACGGGATGGTTGTATCCCAGAATCATGGGGCCGTAGGCACACATGTAGTCGACGAACTCGTTGCCGTCCACATCCCAGAACCGGGCGCCCTGGGCGCGTTCGGCGTAAAACGGATAGGCCTCGACGGGCACCAAGGGGGCGGGGCTGAAATGCCCGTAGATCCCGCAGGGGACCACTTTGCCCGCGCGCTCGAACAAGGCTTGCGATTTCTCGTACGTGAAGGTTTCCATGCTGCTATCTCTCCGGACAGGCCGGACGCCCCATCCTTAGGACAGGTACGCCTGCACCCGGTCAAGGATGAGGTTGAGGTTGTCGATCATGCCAATCTGGCCGCGAATCCGAACAGCACCTTGGCCGATGGCGAGGAACCCGTCCAAGCGGCCCGTCAACACGGCGTTGGCCGTGTCCAGATCGCGAAAGCTCATCACTGCCACGGGCCGATCCGCGTCTCCCTTGTTCGCGGTCACATCTCCATTGTCGAACCGCACATGGGCGCAGGGACCGTCGGGCAGCACTTCAAGCTGGATGGGGCCGGGCCCGATGTGCCCCGCCACTACGCGTCCGATGGGGTCTAGCTCGGACAGTTCGCGCACGGCGAACAGAGCCGTGTTTAGCGTCAGCTGGGTGTTGATGCGGACGTAGTCGGGATCGTCGAACCGGTCCGGCGTGGGTTTCAGAAAGTACTCGAGCCGTTTGGTGAGTTGGTCGAACTCGTTCTTCAGGAACCCCAACCGGGTGAAGCCTTTGAGTGGGAATGGAGTGCCTTTTCCGTCGAAGACCGCGTTCAGATGCGTGGGCGACCACAGGAGCAGCCGAATGCTGGGGCTGGGGTGGGTGCCGCGGCCGTGGGCGCACGCGCCGTCCTTGAACGTCACGTGGGCAGAGGGACCGCCCCGCACGCTGAACTGGACGGTCACGTCCTGTCCACGCACGATTTCCGCCGCTTCCGCGTCGAGGCACACGAGTTCCTCGAGATTCTGTAGCACGGCATACAGGTTCAGTCGGGCCTTGAGAAGATCGCAATTCACCTAGTTCATCCTCAGTAAGACCGCAGGCACCCCACAGCCGGGCATTATACCCACCGAACGGTAAGACTGCAACGACAGTTTCCGGGAAGATCTCAGCCACTGATTCCTTAGCGCGGCATAGCCGCAGCAATAGTATGGCAGATTGCCCCACCCCGTCATTCTGAGCGAAGCGAGGAATCTGGTCCCCCCGGCGACTATTCAGGAGTGCGAGATCCTTCGTGTTGCTCAGGATGACGGAGCGGGCATGTCCCCGTATCCCGCACGTACTCTCCATGTCATCCCGAGAGCGTGTGAATTGTTCGGACGGTTCCGCGAAGGCTCTGAGGGCGCTAGGAATCGGCTTCCGAGATTGCCCAACATTCGACGATCTCATGCTCGATAGACGTCAAGGCACCCTCGTTTCTTGCCTAGAAGTCCGGCCTGAAAGGCCGGCTTCTATAAGGCGCGGCCCCAAGTTCAACCAGAAACACAAGACTTACAGAGGCGAAAGAAACGTACTTAGGACGCTTGCCTACTTTCTGGCC
>JAAEQP010001459.1 GCA_024231375.1 bacterium
GGTCCATCCCCGCGTGCGCGGGGAAATCACATTGATTCTACTGGCGATTATGGCTTCGTTACCAGTTGAAGTCCCTCCCAATCGTGGACATGCCGCGAGGGGTCACCCCAGAAGTCAATCTGGAAGCCCTGTTCGCTGTTCGACGTCCAGATGAGCATGCATGCCCCGTCGCCGGCGGCTCGACATACCTTTTCCCACAGTTTGTCGCGTACCATGGCCGATACGGACCCGATGAAAACGCCAGCTTTTGGCTCAAGGAGCCATCGGGTGAGTTCCCCTCGCAGCGAAGGCTTCACGCGTTCCAGGATCATGACTACCATTACGCACCCTCCTCTGCGGCATCATCCTCGGGGGCGTAGCTCGTTCCTCCGGACACGGTGCCTTCGTTGGGGTCCCACAGGCCGCCGGGGGCCGCGGGGTCGGCATCGTAATCGACATCATCGTCTTCGTCGGCGAGGGGTACTTGGAGCGCATAGTCGATGTCCTTGACGACCCGTTTGAGGAGGTGTTTCTCGGCGAACACATCGCGACACTGCTTCCGAACCTCGGATTCGAGTCCCTGTTGGATCGCAGCGGCCTGAAAAGCCGCAGGGATAGTCATTTCGACCTTGTAGAGGTCGGCAACGTCGTACGCGAACGACAACTGCTTGCCGGTGTGGATGAAGCCCAAGGCGGGCGAGTAGCCCGCGGCGACAATGGCCGCGTGACATAGACCGTACAGGCACGAATTCGCCGCGGACAGGGCGCGATTGACGGGGTCCGCGTTTCGCCAGTTCCCGCGGTCGTAGTTGCGGCCATTCCACTGCACGCCGGCTTCCGCCGAGCAACGGGCGTAGGCTTCACGTACGCGCACACCCTCCATGCCCCGGATCTGCTGAAGCGTCAGGGACGCGTCGAGCACCTCGTTGAATCGCATGGCATAGAGCCGCCGGGTGACCTGCAGGCGCGTGCTTGTGCGCGTGGCGAGGCTGGCTTGGCGCAACAGGTTCGCGGCACTGCGCGTTGTGCCCTGGCCCGCTGCATAGAACCGGACGCCCTGCTCGCCGCACCAGACCACGAGACAGCCGTTGTCCGCCAAGGCGAGGACCGCGGCGTGCGTAATGGCCGTTCCGGGACCGACCATCAGTACGGTCAGGGAGGCGCACGGAACCGGGGTCACGCCATCCTCATTGTAGATGGCGATGGCCTTGGCTTCCTGCTCAATCCGGCAGTGTTCGACGTACAAATACGACAGCCTGTCACGGACTTTGGGGAGCTCGTGCAGATCTTTGATTCGCATTCCGTACCACCTCAGCCAGGGGCGACAGACAACAGGCCAAACCCGTATGCCTTCGCGCTCCCCATGCCGGCGGCCAGGATCTCTCGGAATTGCTCGGGCTCAGTCACGCGCAACCGCCCTTCGAACCGGACCGATCCGAAGGTCATGGTTTTCTTCTCGGCGCTTCTCTTGGCGACGAAGTCTGGCTCCGGTGCGATGTTCACCTGGAACGCCTCGTGGCCGGAGCCGA
>JAAEQP010001460.1 GCA_024231375.1 bacterium
CTTCCCCATCACCACGCGCGAGGTCAGCGACCTCCGCGGTGGGGAATTCGAGGACTTGGCAGTTGACAAAGCGTTCGGGCAGGGCGCATTGTTTTGGCATTCGCAACAACATGGGGAGACAGAACCATGCGTACACACCGACGGATCTTCGTAGCCTTGATACTGACCGCTCTGGCCCTGCCGATTCACGTCCGGGAGGCGGATGCTTCCGACGACCGCTACGCGGCGCCGGAGGGACGGGAGTACAACGGGCCCTATGCCGGCGCCAATCTGAATCGGATAGCGTTTCCCATCGGCGGCATCGGTGCGGGAATGTTCTGCCTCGAGGGGACGGGCGCCATCTCTCACGTGTCGGTGCGGAACAAGATGAATTTCTTCAATGAACCATGCACGTTCGCGGCCGTCTGCGTGAAGGGGGAGCCCAATGTGGCGCGCGTGATCGAGGGGCCGATTCCGGATTGGAAGTACTTTGGCCGTCCTGGGTCGGGAAACGGATCGGGGAGAACGACGTACGGGCTGCCCCGCTTTGAGGACGCCACATTTCTGGCGCGGTTCCCCTTCGCCACCATCGACCTGGCCGGCGGAGATGTGCCGCTCGACGTAACACTCACCGGCTGGAGCCCGTTCATCCCAGGGGACGCCGACAATTCGAGCCTTCCGGTGGGCGCGCTGGA
>JAAEQP010001461.1 GCA_024231375.1 bacterium
CCACGGCGTGCTCTGGAGCCCCTACAGCGGCCCCTACATGGACTGCTACTTCCGCAACATGGTGCTCATCGACGGGCGGGCCGGCGTCTATCAGCCCGTGGCCGGGCGGATGGTGGGCGTGTACGATTCGCCCGCAGCGACCACGTTCGTTTCTGACGCGACCGACGCCTACAACTGGCGGAAGATCGAGAAACTCTTCGAGCTGGACCACGCCATGCTCGGCTCCGCCTCCATCTTCGCCGAGTGGGAGAAGGACAACCCCTTCAAGCTCGACCGCAACACCGAGATGCCCTTCCACCCGCACATGCGCGAGTTCTACGAGGGCTTCGCCCACCTGGACTGGGGGCCGTGGCACGGCGAGACCCGGGGTCCAGAACGCTACCAGTGGTGGAACACCGTCCGTCGCGTCTACCGCACGATGCACGTCGCACGGGGCAAGGCTCCGTACGTACTCATCGTGGACGACGTGCAGGAGGACGACAAGCCCCACCAGTACGACTGGTGCTTCAACCTCACCGGCGACGCCGTCCTGTACAAGGCCAACAGCAAGGCCAAGAACCGTCATCTGACGATTCTCACGGGGGACGCTATCGGCACGGAC
>JAAEQP010001462.1 GCA_024231375.1 bacterium
ATGACGGGTCGCGAGTACCGCATCTTCGGGTACAAGGGCAAGCAGGTGCGCGACAACATTCACGCAACCGATCTCGTGGCATGTTTCAAGGCGTTTCACGGGGATCCCCGGTGCGGCGAAGTGTACAACATGGGCGGTAGCCGGCACAGCAACTGCTCGATGTTGGAAGCCATAGCCTTGTGCGAGGAGATCGCCGGGAAGAAGATGAAGACGGAATACGTGGACGAACCGCGCGCTGGCGATCACATCTGGTGGATCGGCGATGTGTCGCGGTTCAGGTCCCATTATCCGGATTGGGAATACACCTACGACATCCGCGCCATCCTGGAGGAGATCCACGAAGGACTCGCGGGTCGGGTGTGACGAGAGGAAGGGGAATCCGTGAAGAGGAAAAGGAACAGCGCGATGACTCGCAGCCATTTCTTGCAGGCGACGGCCGCGGGGGCGTTGGGAGTATCGCTCGGCGCTACCGAACCGGCCCACGCGAAACCGGAGGCGGTGCGGAACCGGTTCTGGATGTGGTCTCACGCGGCCGGCGTCTATGACGGCATGTTCGGGTTGCCGCGCAACTCGCGGATCCACGCCGTGGAGGCGGCGGAGTACCTTGGCACGCCCAACGTGGTGTTCGTACGGGCCTTCGAGAAACCCGCGACCCCCTTCGAAGAGTTCGCGCAACGGTTCCGCGATGTGCCCGAGCTTCAGTGGTCGATTACCGGAGATTCGGGGGCCACGTCCGCCGACGAGCGAGATCATGTTCTGCGGTTGGCCCGCACGATGCCCAATATGAACGGCGTGTACATGGACGACTTCTTCAAGGTCACGAAGGACGGGTTGAAGGCCTCCATGACAATCGAGGAAGTGCAGGGCATCCGTGACCGCTTGGTCGTCGGCGACCGCCGCCTGGACCTTGGCGTGGTGGTCTACACCAAGGAGAAGTTCAACGCGGATATGGTGCCGTTCCTGCGTCTTTGCGACCGCATCTCCCTGTGGACCTGGGCGTCGGAGGAGTTGGCGGAGTTGGAGGACAATTTCGCCACGCTGGCGGAGGTCGCTCCGGGAAAACGCCTGCAGATGGGATGCTACATGTGGGACTACGGCGCGCAACAGCCGATGCCATTGGACCGTATGGAGCGGCAGTGCGAGTTGGGTTTGAAGTGGATCGAAGAGAAGCGAATCAGCGACATGATCTTCTGCGGTGCCCACCTTTGCGACCAAGACCTCGAAGCGGTGGACTGGACCCGCGCGTGGATTGAGAAGGTGGGGGATCAGCCGCTCTAGGCAGCCCCCGGCGCCAAGAAGCGTTCCCCGCGCTTGCTACCGTTTCTCGTTGAGCGTCCAGTCGTAGTCAAGGTAGGCGATGGCAAAATCCTCGGCCGTGAGGTAGGCCCGTTGGGCATCGGACACGTAGGGGAGAATGGCGATCAGGACCGCGCGTTGCCCGGCGGTGTATCCCTCAAACCCCGGCTCCGCTTCCCCTGGTTGAACGAAGTCCTTTCCAAACCATTTGAAAATGGGGGAGAGGTGCACCACATTGTCGTCCGGGCCGATCCGGAACTTCTTGGGATGGTCCAGAAACCGACGCATCTGGCCGTCGAGTTGCGCGTTCAGCTTGGGGCCTGTGAAGGGCTCGGTCCGCAGGGGCGGACAACTCAAGGCGGCACATACCAGCGCGGCGTGGATTCGCGGTTCCTCGAATTCCTTTCGTAGAACCTTGTGTTCGATATGGTCCAAGGTCATCTCCTCGCCCATGACCGTCCAGCGGATCCTTGTCCAGACGCCGGGGATTTGGCGGATGCTGTTCTTGGGATACATGAGCGAACGGGCCAGTCCCGCTTTGATGGGGTAGCGGTCAACGATGGCCTTGAGGGTGAATGCATTGTAGGCGTTGATCCAGAAGGCGATGCGGCCGGGTTCCGGCCACGAGGCGTAGGTGTCGGGATCAAGATCGGCGATGGCGCGAAGGTAGGCGTCGAGGTCATCGGGCGATGCCTTCAGCGCGGCGTAGTCGACGAGGCCCGTGTCGGTGACGTGGTCGCGAAGGACCGTGGCGTAGGGAGCGCTGTCCAACTCAAGGTCGGCTGACGCTTGAGCGACAGCGCCTGGGGTGATAGCAAGCACGAGGGCAATCGTGGAAGGATACATCATGGGCGGTTCCTGTCGTGGCGCTGAGCAACCTTGGGAACAGCCGAGCGTGAAGGGGTATTCCTTTGGTCGGAGCGCAGATTGGACCTATAGGCCGCAGAAGACCCGGCGGAACCGATCGCGCGCCTCCCGCTACCAATAGATGTATTTGTCGAAGATGGCCTTACTGGTCGAGTCCAATGCATCGAGGTCTTCGATCTCGTACCGGTTCTTGTCGAGGTCGAAGATAATGCGCCCGTTGACAGGGCCCTCGACGACCGTATTGCGGTCGAACCGGCGGGTCATGAACTCTTTGTCGCCTTTGTCCGTGGAGACCTCCCAAGTGAGGAATCCGACCTCTTCCTTGATGGAGTTGATCCGCTGGATGTAGTGGATGAAGTAGCGCTTGACCAACTCGTGTTCAACGGCCATCCGGGAGCTTGGCGCAAGCTCCTTCAGGCGGCGGACCATGCCGATTTCTTCGTGTTCAAGCGCGCTTTCACCGGTCCACAGGGCGATGAATTCGCTGGGACGCGACACGGGGAAGCAGCGGTAGGCGCGCACGTGTTCATAGACCTGGTCGCCGTAGGTAACCTGCATGCCTCCTTCGTCCATGGAGAAGATGTGCAGTTTCTTCGGGTTGAGGTAGTTGACGTGCGGGATCTCGAGGCGCTTGCGTTCTTCCCGCTTGGCCTCCGCGGTCTTCTCGGCGTCGCGCTGGATGTCTTCGAGCATCCTGTCATCGTGAACGTTGACGAGACTGCCGCCAGCAAGCTGGGATTGGATCTCGACGAGTTTGCGGTAGATGCCGTCCTCATGGGTCATGAGTTCTTCGTGGGCGCCCGTTTCGCGAATGGACCCTTCCTCGAACACGATGATGCGGTCGCAGTTCTGAAGCGTGGTGAGCCGGTGGGCGATGGCAATGGTCGTACGACCCTGGCTGAGGGCTTCCAGGGCTTTCTGGATCTCGCGCTCGGCGATGGTGTCGACGCTGGACGTGGCCTCGTCGAGAATGAGAATGCGCGGGTTCTGGATCAGGGCGCGCGCAATGGCCACACGTTGGCGCTCGCCGCCGGACAGTCCCGACCCGCGTTCGCCGAGACGCGTGTCGTAGCCGTCGTGAACGCGGGTGATGAACATGTGGGCGTTGGCCGCAAGGGCCGCGTTCATGATCTGCTGAGGCGCAACGCGCGGGTTGCCGTAGGCGATGTTGTCGGCGATGGTGCCGCGGAAGAGGAAGGGGTCCTGGGCGACCATGCCGATCTGCCGGCGCAGACAGTTCTGACCAATTTTGGGCACGTCGATGTTGTCGATCGTGACGCGGCCATCCTGGGGATCGTAGAATCGCATGATGAGACTGACCGTGGTCGACTTGCCGCAGCCGCTATGACCCACAATGCCGATCATCTCGCCGGGGTGGACCCGGAACGAAACGTCGTGCAGCACGGGGATGTGAGGGTCGTACCCGAAGTTGACGTTTTCGAAGGCCACGGCGCCCTGGATGTCGATGTCGATGGCGTCTTTGGCCTCTTCGATCTCGGGTTCCTCGTCCAACACCTCGAACACGCGGTGCGCCTGGGTCGTGAACGACGTGAACCATGTGGACATCTGGGTGAGGCCGTTCAGCGGGGCGTAGAACATGCCCAATAGGGCGAGGAAGGCCATCAATTCGCCGAGCGTGAGTTCCGCGCCGATGACGGCCATACCTCCCACGAACCAGATCGCGAAGCTACCGATCTGGAAGACGAACCCGACGATGGGATAGAAGCGTGCCGTCGCGCGCCCGACTTCCAGGTGGGCGTCACGGTAGCGGCCGCTGTAGTCGCTGAACCGTTTGGCCTCACGGTTTTCCTGAGCGAAAGCTTTGACAACGCGGATGCCGTTGAGCGAGCCGTGCAGTATGTTGGAAAGACTCGACCGGGTGGTCCAGAACCGTCGGTAACCCGGAACGACCCGCCGGTAGTACCACCACGTGGAGAGCATCACCACCGGGGCCGGCAGGGTGGCCCACAGCGCGAGGTACGCATCCTTGGTGTACATGATGACGGCGACGGTAATGACAAGCAGGATTTGGTAGCCGAAACCGGAGGTGATTTGGGTGACGAATCCCTGCAGGGCTTCGATGTCTTGGGTACACCGTGTCATGAGCTGGCCGACGGGACGGGTGTCATGGTAGCGCACGGACATGGCTTCGAGTTTCCTGAAGACTTCCAGGCGTAGGTCGTAGCCGAGACGCGTGGAGATCCAGATGGCGAGCGTTTCTCGGATCACACCGACTACGGCGATGGCGCCCAGAGTGGCGACGAGTCCCCCGACCAGGATGACGAGCCAGTCGCTTCGGACTTCGGAGGGGAGATCCGTGTAGACCTGGCGCTCGGCGTCGAATCCCGTAGCCGTGTCGTAGCCAACGGTCTGCGCGATCATGTCGAACCACATGGGCAACGGCTTGGGTTCTTCCTTCAGCACGTTATCCACGAGTACTTGAGTGAACTGGGGTGGCAGCGTGACGAGAGCCGCGGTCATCAGCGTCAACACGAACAAGATGGCCGCGAGGCTCCAGAACTGTCTCGTGCGCTTGAGGAAGCGGACGAACACCATGCCCCGCTTCAGGCACTTAGGGCACACCTTCATGTGCTTGTCGGGCAAGGGCATGCCGCATTTCTCGCAACGACCCTTGAGAATCTCGTCTTCGCTCTCGGCCACGACCTGTTTGCCTTCGGCAAGCGACTTGATGCGTTGCGAGACGCGCGCGAACTTCTCGGCGTTGGTGTTGGAGTACCGGACCAACTCCTCGAACACGCCGCCCATCTTCACTTCGAGGAATCCGGAACCGACGCGCGTGTCGGTGCGCGCGGTTTCCATTTCCACGAAGGCCATGTCCTTCTGCAGAAGGGCCTCGTCGTCTTCCTTGTCGATGAGGACGACGCAGACGCGTTCCTGTGTGGCGATGACCCAGGACTCGGAATATTCCCCCGCGATGTCGAGGTCGGTGTCCGTGGCGATAATCACCTGCTCCGGAGATATTTCGCGCTGCTTAAGCGCATCCAGAACAACGGGGGGGATGGGCCGCCGGATAGATACTGAGGGGATGGTTTTCTCGGGTGCGGTATCTGGTGAGTCTGACATACGCCTTCTCCCCGGCATCGGGAGGGAGCCTTTAGCTCCTTTAAGTCCATTGCTGCATTGGTGTTCCCAATAATCGCGCGAATGCTACTCCCATTGGTGGACAATGTCAAGGGAAAACCGGGCAAGAATCAGGGAATTTTGGCGAGATCTAGAGGTTTCTTGTGGACGGAAAAGACTCCGGAGGGTGCTATGGACGCCATGAAGCGGTCAATCCTGTCACGTATCGACTTGACCTGAGGCGGGGTTGATCGGCATTATGCCGTGGTGTGATCGCGGGCCGTTTCCGGGTAGTGCTATGCGGCCCGCGTTGCGTTCCTGACGGTGTATGAAGGGGAGGACGTAATGGCTGAACTCGGTTTCGGGATTATTGGGTGCGGGAATATCGGCCCAATCCACGCGGCTGGCCTTGCGGAAGTGGACGGAGCCCGGCTGGTGGCGGTGGCTGACATACGCGAAGAGACGGCTCGCGAACTTGCGGATCAGTATGGCGCGGATGCGTATGCCGACTACAAGGAAATGCTGAACCGGGAGGATGTCGAGGCGGTATGTCTTTGTGTGCCCAGTGGATTACGGGCCGACATCGCCGAAGTGTGCGCGGAGGCTGGCAAGCACATTCTGTCGGAGAAACCCCTGGAGATCAGCACCGAGCGCATCGACCGGATCGTGGCTGCAACCGACCGGGCGGGCGTGAAGCTGGGATGCGTGTTCCAGAGTAGGCTCGCGCGGGGTCCCCAGCTTGTGCACAAGGCCCTGAAAGAAGACCGGTTCGGCAAGCTGGTCCTGGGCGACGCGTACGTGAAGTGGTACCGGACTCCCGCGTACTACGAGAGCGGGGCGTGGCGGGGCACGCGGAAGTTGGACGGCGGCGGGTGTCTGATGAACCAAGGCATCCACATGATCGACGTGCTCCTGTGGCTGATGGGTCCTGTGAAGACGGTCATCGCGCGTACGGCAACGATGGGCCACAAGGATCTGGAAGTGGAAGATCTGGCGTGCGCCATGCTGACGTTCGAGAATGGGGCCATGGGCGTCATCGAAGGCAGCACGGCAATTTATCCGGGCCATCCCGCGCGCGTAGAGATTCACGGCCTGGAAGGAAGCGCAGTCATCGAGGAAGGCGAGATCCGGTCGTGGGATTTCCGCGAGGAGCGCGACGAGGATGAGGCCATCCGGGCCGAGTTGAACAAGGAGTCCGACTTGGGCTCGGGCGCGGGCGATCCTCTGAGCAACCTGAAGCACGAGGGACACCGTCGCCAGATTCAGGACTTTGCGGACGCCATCCGCGAAGGACGCGCCCCGTCCGTGGACGGCCGCGAAGGCCGCCGGGCCGTGGCCCTGATTGAAGCTATCTACGAATCCGCTGAGACAGGTTGTCCGGTGGATCTCGAATAGGACGCGCCGGCCGCCCGTTTGCGGCCGGGACTCGTCCCGTCGAAAGGCATGTTGGACGCCGCGGCACCAGGAGGAACCGCCGTCCTGAAGCAACGTTACGAACTACAACCTATACGAGGGGACTGGCAATGTCTGCCTCTCAGGGAGAGACTTAATGACAGCACGGCATGGCGTGAAGGTGACGGGATGGATGATTGCGGGACTGCTGCTGACCCTTGTGGTTGCGGCGGGCGCTGCCGAAGAGGGATCTGCTACGGCAGTCCCGGCTCCGGTTGCGGCCCCAGCTCCGGCTCCCGCGGGCGACGGCGCGGCTCCCGCGTTGGCGGCCCGCATCGGCGACAAGGCGGTCATCACAAAAGCCGAATTCGACACGCAGTTGGACCGGGTGAAGATGCAGTCGCAGGCCCACGGAAACGTCTCGCCCAAGCGTCTGCTGGACTCGATGATCGATTCGAAACTCATCTACGTGCTTGCTGTGGATAGTGGCCTAAAGGCCAGCGAGAACGACATCGCGGACCAGATCGAGGGAATGAGGAAGCAGGTCGAGGCGGCCAAGATGGAATTCGAAGACGCCTTGAAGCGGCAGGGGCTGACGCTGGCGATTCTGAAGGAGAAGATCGCGGAAGGCATGGTTCAGCAGAAGTACGTCGAGAACATGACAAAGGACCTTGTGGTTCCCGAGGAAGAGTTGACCGAGTTCTACACGCAGTTGAAGGAGGCGGGGCGGCTCGAACGCGAGGAAGAGACGGTAGACGTGGCCCACATTCTCATCACGGTTCCGAAGGGGTCCGCTGAGGATGTGTGGGCTGGCGCCAAGACCCGCATCGACGCGGCCCGCAAGCGCGTAGTCGATGGTGAGGCCTTCGGGGATGTGGCGAACGACGTGTCGGAAGATCCCGGGTCGAACAAACGGGGCGGCACGTACACGGAAATCGGGCCGAATTCGCAGTACGTTCAGGAGTTCAAGGACGCAGCGCTCTCCCTGGACGTGGGCGGCATGAGCGATCCGTTCAAGACGCAGTTCGGTTGGCACATCCTGACGGTGAATGCAAAGCACCCGAAAGGTACGCTGGCGCTGGAGGACGTGCGCGATGTCCTCGAGCAGCAGTTGAAGGAGGCTAAGGAGCGTGAGGCGATCATGAAGATCATCGCCGATGCGCGCGAGAAGTATCCGGTCGAGATTCTTATCGAATTGAAAGAGCCTGCGCCGCAGATGATGCCGCAGTTGGCGCCGCCTGTGGCCCCCGCCCCCGCGCCGCCCGAAGGCTCTAGCTGACAGTTGTAGCGATTTCTTCGGGGCGGCGCGACGGTAAGCGCCGCCCCGTATTTCTGTTAAGGCTTGAAGGGGGTTTCCGATGAGCAGCACCAGGCCGATCGACGTGACGATTGTGGGCGGCGGCATGATCACCCATGACCTGATTCTCCCGTGCATCTACCACATGCAGCGGACAGGGAGCGTGAAGGACATCAGCATCTGCGCACTGAACAATCCGCCGCTGAAGGAACTGGAGGACAGCGCGGAGATCCGGGATGCCTTTCCGGGCCAATCGTTCACGCCGTATCCCTCGTTCGACGAGGGCCCGGCCGCGAACTTCCCCGACCTGTACAAGGACGCGATTGCGGGCATGGATCCGTTCAATGCGGTTGTGGTGGCCATGCCGGACCAGTTGCATTACGCGGTGGTGATGGAAGCGCTGAAGCACAACCAGCATGTGTTGTGCGTGAAGCCGTTGGTGCTGAAGTACGATCAGGCGATGGAGATCGAGAAGCTGGCGCGCGACAAAGGCCTGTTCATCGGGATCGAGTATCACAAACGCTTCGACCGGCGGTCGCTGTTGGCGCG
>JAAEQP010001463.1 GCA_024231375.1 bacterium
TACGGGCCATCAGTTCGTTATCCTCGTAGGTAATGAAGGAGCCGCGATCGATGTACCAGTCCCACACGTCGGTCCACTCGGGAGTGACACCGAAGACGGGGGACTCGAAGCTCCGGTCCCGCCAGCGCACGTCGGCCTGCCCTCCCCGGGAGAATGGCGCAACCTCCCACACCCCCCCGACCTCGTTGCGGATTGCCTCGGCGTCCTCAAGCTTCAATGTGGCGGTAACTGTCGAACCCATACCGCCAATCCGGGTCTGGTCAGTGGGTCCACCGGCCCAGACCATCATGTTTTCCAAGCCGAACACGCGGACGCGGTCCATGATGCGTTCCCGTGCACCCATGCCGGCAGAGGCCACCACGGTGAAGACGGTGATGCCCACCATGATCCCCACCATCATGAAGAAGGTGCGGAGCCGGTTGCGGTTGAGCCCTCGCAGGGCCTGGCCCACCATTCGCCGGGTTTTCATATGCTGGCCTCCCGGGTAGAAGGGTCGGGCTCGGAAGTGCCGCCGTTCTCCGACCGGGCCCCTGGCTCGCGCCGTTGAGCCGGGACCTCGTCGGAAACGATCTGACCGTCCTGTATGGTGACGACACGATCGGCGTAGCGCGCCACTTCAGGGTCGTGGGTCACCACGACCACCGTGCGTCCCCTGCCGTTCAACTCCGTAAAGAGCGCCATGATCTCTTCGCTGGAAGCCGAGTCCAGGTTGCCCGTGGGCTCGTCGGCGAAAAGGATTTCCGGATCGTTAACCA
>JAAEQP010001464.1 GCA_024231375.1 bacterium
AATCTCGTCGTCGCTGAATTCCACGCGCCGTCCACTCCTCATCTGTCACCTATCGAGCATACCGAAAGGACAGCGCATTGCCAAGGACCGTGTGACCCCATCGACCGCGTACCTTGGACATCTGCGGCGATCATTGGGCTATACTCACCGCGACACAGCCAAATCAGAGGGGAAAACGTCATGTTGACTGTCTGTTCCATCGTGTGCGCCATGGTTGCCGCCGCCCCGGTTCACCCTCAGTGGGGACCCAACGGTGGCGCGATGCTGGGCACCTTTTCCCGCTCGGACGAGTTGACGGCGCAAGGGCGCGCGATTCCCCCGTTGGACGATGGCGACGCATTCTCCGTTTCGTTTCGGTTCCAGACTCAGGGCCACGGTAGCTACGGTGCCGTTGTCTACGCGGGCGTGCGCGACCAAGCGTCCGACTACGACCACAACGGCGCGGGGGTGTACATCTTCCGCCACAACGAGACGCTCGGCCTCGTCGGAAACGCCTTCGTTTGGGACGGCAACGGCGAGCAAGTGCTGGACAAGGAAACGTTCGTCTCGTTGGCGTACAACACCGTCTACGACGTCGCATGCGCATACGACCCCTCGGCGCGCACACTGACTGCGCGGTTCTCGGAGACTGTCGACGGCGCGCCCGTCGGAAACCCGGTGATGTTGACCGTCCCGGAAGGCGTGTCCTGGAACGCGGACCGCCTGGCCCTCTGGAACCATTCCGACGGACATCGGGTCGCGGGGAAGATGGACCTGGCGCTGGACAACATCCAGTTCAACGACGATCCGCCCGCAGCCTTCGACCGCGACCTGTCCGAACTGCCCCTGGGCGAATCGGATGCCTTCCGCTGGTACGAAGGGACACTGCCTCCACCCATCGCAGGCATCGACGGCCCCAGCGACGTGTTTGACGAAGACGCCGTGTTTCACGCGTCCGTCCGTCCCGACGTGACGGGTTTGGTGGAGTTTTCGCTGCTCACGTACGGGAACGACACGGTCTGGAAAGAGACAGCGCCCATCGCGGACAGTACCGCCCAAGTAGCGCTGCCTGCAGCGGTTACGAAGGGTTTGGAACGGGGCGAGTACGTCCTCATGGCGACAGTGCCCGAGACGCCTTCCGAACCAGCCTGCTCCGCCGTTACGCTCCGAGGTAGAGTGTTCCGCGACGTCACTGAAGAACCCGAAGGCATCCGCCCGGGCGACGAGATCGTCATCACCGACATGACCCTCGTGCAGCCTTCCAGCGCTATCGTGGACCGAAGCGAGAAGGGCAAGTGGTGGCTGCGCAGCTACACCGCCGACGGGTCGGAGTCTCAGCTCCTGTGCGTGGAGGACCGCGACAAGGATGACCCGCAGTCGTGCGTGGCGCCGCCGCTGACGCTCCCGTTGAACCTACGCGGATGGTACGAGGTGTGGGTCCGCACGCACAGGCCCAGTGAAGGCGGCGGCATCGACGTGAAGTTCTCGGACGAACGTTGCTTCCTCCATGCCGATCCGCAACAGGTCGGCGCGGAGGACGGGACGGAGATGAGCGCTCTCGTCGATATTCGGTACCGCGCCGACGACCTCACCGGCCGTGGCCTCGTGTTCCAGCAGCCCTACGGCACGTACAACTCCCAAACCATGTATGCCGGGGCTTCACTCGCGGGAGTGCGCTTGGTGAAGTTGTCGGATGCACAGGTCGCGCGTATCCGAACGGAACGCCAACGCACTCCGTCGAAGACCATCGGCTATGACGACGACGGGTTCAGCTACTTCCATATCTGGGGCATGCACCATCCGGAATGCATCGCGCGGCTTCTCGAGCCCATGCGCGACACCAGCGCCACCTTCTTCAACATCGAGTTGGGCGGATTGGGCGGCCTCCATATCCCGACGCCCTACACCGGCATGTATCAAATGACGGGCCACACGCGGCACGGCGATTACCGCGCGAACGCGTTCTACAAATGGTCGTTCGAGAACGACGCCAACATCGCGGATGTGCTGGCGGAACGGGCCCACGAATTGGGGCTGGACCTCTACCTATCCCTCATGATGGAACGGTCGTTCTCGGTCGATGCCACCATGAAGGCCCATCCCGAATGGATGGTGCAGCGCGGCCGCGGCCGGTGGGACTACGCCATCCCCGAGGTCCAGGATTACCAAGTCACCAAGATCGCGTGGATCATGGAAAACCACGATATCGACGGATTCATCGTCGATTTCACGCGGTATGGCTACTACTTCAACGAGGACGAGCCGGACAAGTTCGGGCACATGAACGCCTTTCTCCGCAAACTCCGGAAGGCCACCGACGAGGTCAACGGGAAGAAGGAACGCAAGGTCGCCTTGTCCGCAAGCTTCGGCGATCGGAGTTGGCATCTCACGCACTGGGGGACCGGAATCCTCAAGGACCAAGGGCTGGATGTGGCCACATGGCTCGAGGAGGGCCTGTTCGACAGCATCATGCCGGAAGGCCCCACCGCACTCGACTTCGTGTCGCAAGCCGCGGACAGCCGGACCCAAGTCCTCCCCCGAATGGTGAGCGGAGTCACATTGGTGACCCACGACAAGGCACCGGGCGAGTTGGGGCCGAAGGCCATCGAACGCGAAGTCGCCGCCGCCTACGAGGCAGGCGCGCCGGGCATCTTCTTCTTCAATCAGGAACCGTGGACAGCATTGGCGCGCGTCGGGTACGAAGACGAGTTGCGCCTCCGCGCCCGGACCGGCGCGGCCTACGGGTTCCGCGAAGGGCCCGTTGCCGAATTCACCGTCTGGTACCCGAGCCTGTCGGAGCGGGACAAGCAGCGCGAGGCGCTCCGGCCGGTTGTGGCGGACGCGGGTCCGGACAAGACGATTCAAGGGTGGTTCGAGATACCCGTTGTCAACACGTTTCCTGAACTAGTGAGTGCAACGGTGCAGCTTGAGGTCCCGGACAAGGACCGCGCAGCGTGGTCCATTGAACCCGCCGCGTGGCACGCCAAGATACAGCCGGGCAAGAACGACGTGGCCCGCGTTCTCGTGAAGGGAACAACCTCGGCCGAAGGCGACGGATTCCAGTTCCGGGTCGAATATGAAGCCAACAACCAGATCGTATTCCGCCATGTGGTGCCTGTTCGCGTCACGCAACGGGGCAGTTGTTGGCAACTGCCCAGCCCGGAAGCGAAGTCGCACCTACTCGAGCCCGGACCCATCCTTGGCCGAGTAATCGGCGAACTGCACCCGGAAGCGGGCCGAACGAGCATCACCATCGTGCGGGATCCGGACAACCTCTACCTGGTCATAGATAGAAGCGGTCTCGATCCCGGTAAGGTGGACCGCACGGCGACGGAACGCGACTCGTCGGCCACGCTCCGTGGAGAGTTCGCCCAGTTGTTGGTCGACGTCGAGGGGAGAGAGGAAGCGTTCCTCCAGTTCGTGGCAACGCCGGCGGGAGGTCAGTACGACGCGTCCTGGGCGTACGCCCCATTCATGGGCCACCATAGCCGAAACACGAAATGGAACGGGGAGTGGACGACCGAGACCGTCTGGTTCGACGACGGATACCGGATCCTGATGACCGTTCCGCTGAAGACGCTGGGCGCGGCAAAGGCGGAGCAAGGCTACTGGCGGGCCTGCATTCGCGTCCAGGGAATGTCCGGCGGTGAAGCCGTGTCATACGTTTGGCCGGAGGGATGCGGCCGCGACCCCAAAGAGTTCGGGATGATTGCGCTGGACTGACTGGCGAAGACACAGCCGCCCGGTTCCGGGACCGTGTAGATTCGGATTCTGGAAGGAAGGCGGCACCCATGGGTTGCGCAGGACAGCGCAACCCCGCTTGGGCGGCGAACAAGGATGTCCTGGGTTCGCCGCCTACTTATAGCGGTACGTGATGCGGCCTTTGGTCAAGTCGTAGGGAGACATCTCAAGCTTGACGCGATCACCCGGGAGAATGCGGATGAAGAACTTCCGCATCTTGCCCGAAATGTGCGACAAGACGACATGGTCGTTCTTCAGTTTCACCCGAAACATGGCGTTCGGCAAACACTCGACCACGGTACCTTCAACTTCTATTGCCTGTTCTTTCTGCATATGTCCCTTTTACCTTAGCTCCTTTACCTACCCGCCGGCTCGTGCATGGCCCCATGCCTTTGCATGGGCCTATGCCATCGGTGTCCAGAATCGGCCAAAAAATAAGTCCCTGTCCTGCAGGGACCCATATGCTGCGAAGAATCGCTATGTCTCGTGGTTAGACAGGGCGCATATGGGTTGCCTCGGAACCCAACCAGCCCCGGCGCACAACGCCGCCAGAACCAGTCCGGCTGTTCGCGCATGACATGGCCACGCGCACCACGTTCTGTTCCAATGGCAAGAGTCCGCCCAAACCCCGTGTCGCGGACACACTCCTCCCTTTACGAACATGAGATTTTACCACAATTCATCGCGAACATCAATCCGCGACCGTTGAGCCATTGACCGGATCGCCGACGGAGGGGTACTCTGGACGGGGCAGGGCAAGTGTTTCCGAACAAACGGGTAACGCCGTGGTCAGGGGGGAGTCATGAGGCGATACGGGGTGATCGCGATCCTGGTAGGCGTGGCGGTGGGGACGCACGGGGTGGCCTCGGCAGGCAGTATCGTCAGGGCATCGCAGGCCAAGGCCGCACCGCGTGTGGACGGCCATCTCGATGACGAGGCATGGGAGAAGGGCGACTGGTATACCGGATTCACACAACTGAGCCGATCCGAACGGCCCATGGCCGTGCAGACACGCTTCAAGGTCGCGGCCGACGCCACTAATCTCTACATCGCCGTCCACGCCGACGAACCCGACATGGTCCACCAAATCCGGACGGTCACCGCGCGGGACGGCAAGGTCTGGGGCGACGACTGTATCGAGATCATGGTTGGATCGGACCCTGCCGGGAGCCGGTATCTGCATTTCATCGTGAACGGACGAGCCGCGTTGTACGACGCGGAGATCTTCAACGAAGGCGCCGAAACCAACAGCAGTTGGGATTGCGACTGCGAGATCGGGGTGGCCCGTGGCATCGATACGTGGTCCGTGGAAATGCGCATCCCCCTCGTGGAAGTGGGCGTGACGGAGACGGCCGCTGCCGACTGGATCCTGAATGTCGCCCGCGAACGCCGATCAGGCCAGATCAGTGAACTGTCGTCCTTTACCCCGCTCTCCGGCGGATTCCATCAACCCACCCGGTTCGCGGCGCTTCGGCTCCCGTCCTTGGACCTGTCCCAGTTCGCATGGCTTCTCCAGGAACCATCAGAGTTTGAGTTCGTCCCTGATACGGAACCGATGACATGCCGCGCGGCCACGCGCATCGAAAACCGCACCGGGTCCCGACGCGCCTACGTATTGCACACTGCCTGGGTCGTTGGGGAGCACCGTTCCGAGGGCGAGCCAATCTCAGGTGCCCTGAACCCGGGCCAAGCCACGGATGTCGCGTTCGGCTTCCCCCTAGCCGCACAAGGCCAAGGCACACTGGTTCTCGAACTGCGCGACCAGCAGAATCCCGAATCCCTCTGGGCAACCACCAAACGGCAGGTCGATCTCACGTACGTCCCCATCGCGCTCGACGTGATGGAACCTTGTTACCGCAACAGCATCTATGCCACGCAACGGGTGGACGCGGTCCGGGCAGTCGTCCGGCTCGCAGTGGCCTCATCCCAGCGGGAAGGCGCCGAGGTGCGCGCCACGTTCGAACGCCCCGAGGGCGATGCATTGGTCATCGTCGAACGGACCTACCCCGCCGATAAGGAAGTCGCGGTCGAATTGCCGTTGCCGGCGCTCGCGACAGGGGACTACATCCTGCGCGCACAATTGCGTCGGAACGGCACGTTCCTCGAACAGGCGTCAACGCCCATCCGGAAGCTGCCATCGGTGGCCCACGAATGGCGCATCGACAACCACAACGTACTGCTGCACAATGGCGAACCGTTCCTCCCGTTCGGCATGTTCGCCATCCCGGCGGACGAGGCAGCCAGACCCGGTAACGCCTACACGGTCGTCCAGAACTACAACGCCCACTGGCGTTCCGTTGAAGAGAACCTTGCTTTCCTTGACGCCTTTGCGGCCGCGGGGGTCTACGTGACCATCTACCCCTACCAGGGCCCCGGCATGCTCAGTCCCGCGGACGTGTGGGGCAAGCCGTTGACCGACGAGGAAGCGGCAGGACTGCGCGAACGCGTGCGGGCACTGAAAGACCATCCGGCCCTGTTCGCGTGGTACATGGCCGACGAACCCGAACTGCGGCCCGCCTTGCCCGAGCGGACCCGCCAGATCTACGAGATCGTGGCGTCCGAGGACCCGTACCATCCCTGCATCATGCTGAACGACACCATCGCCGGCATTTACAAGTACGTGGACAGCGGCGACGTGCTCATGCCGGATCCCTATCCTTGTTTTCTGAAGGACGGCGACGCAGCCATGCCCATCGAGAAGGTCTCCAAGTTCATCCAAGCCTGCGACGTCGCGTCGGAAGGACGCAAGCCCGCGTGGGTCACGCCGCAAGCGTTCAATTACGGCGACTACGGCCGCGAGAACAACCGCGCGCCAACCTTCACCGAACTGCGCAACATGACGTATCAGGCCGCCGCGTCGGGTGCCAAGGGCTTCCTATATTACATCTGGAGCCACACCCGCAATTACGTGGACCTTCAGGTCGGCATGCCCTTTCTCGCGCGTGAGGCCGCGGACCTAAAACCAGCCATCCTCGCGCCGGAAGTCGAAGGCTTGGTCGACGTGGATGCCCAGATCCCCGAACACCTCCACTGGTCTGCCCGGATGGTGGACGGTGAGGTGTACGTGTTTGCCGTGAATACCGCCACCAAACCGCAGAAGGTTCGTCTCGCTTTCCCGGATGCAGACCCGCCCATCACGAAACTCAACGTGGTGTCAGAAAACCGCGCCGTGCTGGTGTGCGACAAGGGCACGTGCGCCGACACCTTCGACGCGTACGACACGCACATCTACACCACCGACGCCAACGTGGCCATCCGCGAGAGCATCGAAGCCGCCATGCTCGACATCGAACGGCGCACGGCGGCCCTCGAGAAACCAGGCAACCTCGCGTTCGAACGTACTGGCGTCCGGGTGGAGGTCTCGTCGAAATCGCAGTTCGGGTCCGCGCCCGACCGCGTGCTGGACGGTGTGGAGAACGCCATGGGATGGCGCGACGGCACGGCGGGGGAATGTCCAGATTGGCTGGACCTCGTTTGGCCCAAGGCCGTCAAAGTCGGACGTGTGGCGGTCTACTCCACCACGGCCCGCGAACTGGCGGTGCTGGTGCCTGAGGGCGAGGACTGGGCCGAGCTTGCTTCCGTGACCGAACCGGAGAGGGGCGTGTTGACCGTCTCGTTCCCGCCCGTCAAGACGGATCGCCTGCGCATCGAAGTCCGCGCAAACGCTGACGACGCACGGTACACGATCATAAGCGAAGTCGAGGCATACAAGGAGTAACCAGGGCCGCTTTGAACACACGAAAAAGCACACTATCCCGCAGGTCCTTCATGGCGGCCACGGGCGGAGGATTGGCACTCGCTATGGGCAGTGAAGCACAGAAGAGGCCGAACGAACCGTTCACCTTGTCGGAGGCGCACCATGCCGCCGTGAATCGGCGGCGCCGGGTGGTGGTCCAGTTTGACGCCCACACCGAGATGGGCACCGACATCGACGACTGGATCGCCTACCGCTTCGACTACGCCGACGAGCCCGGGTCCCAGATTGACAGTGTCTGGTGGGACATCGGCGCGCTGGGGTACGCCGTGTATCCGAGCAAGGTGCTCGACCCCTTCCCTCACGAGGGCCTGCAACGCTGGCGCGACCAAGGCGTCGACTGGGTGGCTCGGCTGTTCCAGGCGTCGCACGATCGCGGATTGGAGACATTCTGGCACCACCGCATCTCGGAGGTGGAACTGGTGACGCGGGGCGTGGGCGCGGACCGCAAGAAACCCCACCCCCTGAAGCAGGAGCATCCGGACTGGGTGCTGGATACCTGGTGGAATCACGGCCTGTGGAATCTCGCCGTGCCAGAGGTGCGCGCGTTCAAGGTACGGGTGTTGCGCGAGGTGGCGGAGAACTACCCCGTCGACGGCATCCAGATCGATTTCGCGCGCCACATCCCCTGTCTGCCGCCGGGCCAACAGTGGGAACACCGGGACTGCGTGACGGACCTGATGCGGTCGCTTCGTGCCATGACGCTCGAGGTCGAGAAGCAACGCGGACGGCCCTTCCTTCTGGCCACCAAAGTGCCGCGCACCCTCGAAGGATGCAAGGTTGACGGGTTCGACGTCGAGACCTGGGCTCGCGAAGACCTCGTGGACATCCTCACCATCGGCACGCGGGCCATGGAAGTGGACATCGAGAGCTTCCGCCGTATCACAGCCGGACACAACATCAAGTTGCAGCCCTGCTTCGACGACCATCACACAACCGACGCCTATCAGTACGCGTCCATCGAGTACCTGCGCGGGGTCTTCACCAACTGGTGGAAACAGGGCGCGGACAGCGTCTACACGTTCAACTGGTCCCAGGCGCGCCCCGAAGTGTGCGAACGCATGGGCGCGCTGGCCGGGCCCCCGTCGCACCGGCAGGCCTACCACGAAATCGGCAGCCGCGACACCATGCGGTTCCGCGACAAGGCCTTCGCCGTCGACCGCCGCGGCGGGTATCCGTGGAGTGAAGGCTACTTCGGCCGCAACGATACCGCCCAGTTGCCCGTGGTGTTGGAAACGCCGGGCGAATCTGTGCCGATTCGAATTCACGTCGGCGACGCGGTGCGTGCGCACAACGAAACGGTCGAAAGCGTGACGCTACGACTCGTTCTGTTTGGCGCCAAGGAAACGGACAATGTGCAGGCTCGGTTGAACGGCGTCCCCCTCACCGAATCCCTGCGCGACCCCGAATGGAAAGACAAGCTCATCTTCTCACCCAAACCGCAACCGGCATCCGGCGGCGCCGACTACCTCAAGGTCGATCCCAATCAGAGGCTATTGCGAATCGAGTACGCGGTCGACCCACACGCCTGCCGCCTTGGCGAAAACCAAGTCGACCTGCAACTCGCCAAAGGTTCCGGCAAGCTGCAGGTCGAAAAGGTCGAGATTCACGTGCGGTATCCGTCGTAATGGGAAGACAAGCTAAAGCCCGCGATACACGTCCCTTCGGTGTCCGACGCCCATCACGACAACGTTTCGGGCATCATCGTCAATGCTGTATAGCACTCGGTAGGCACCTACGCGCAGACGGTAGTCGTCGGTGCCGCGCAGTTTCTTGCAGCCGGGCCTCCGAGGCTGCTCTTCCAGCTCCAGAATCGCGTCGGCGACTCGCTCAAACATCTCGGCCGGAAGCTTGTCGAGTTCCTTCTCGGCTGAACGCGTGATAGTCACGGAGTACCGAGACCGCGGGCTCACTTGGCGCGTTTCTCCTTCAGATAATCGCGGAACGGGCGAGTGGGTTCGTTGCGGCGCTCTTCCAGGGTGGCCAAGTCGACGATGTCCTTAGAAAACTCGCCATCTCGCGCGATGCGCGCCACGACCGCATCGCGCTGCGTCTTCGGGAGCGCCTTCAGGACAGCTAGAAAGCCCTCGGCCGTGCTCTGACTGTTCGACATCTAGGGTCACTCCACCCGGTTGTCCACACAGCGATTATACCAGAACGCACAGATGCCACAAACCGCACCTGGGACAATGCGTGCCAACGAGAGCAAACTCGAATCGCCAGCGTCACCCCTCGACCACCGGTTCGCCATCAAGTTCCACGGCGATGGTGGTCACGGCCGCGTAGGACAGGCCCGCGGCCACTCCGATGGTCTTGGCCGCGTTGTCGAAGGCCACTTCTTTCCCGTCGGCCAGCAACCAGACCTTCTTGATCGTGTTGGTGAGGCCGGGAAGTTGAACAGGGCCGTCAGGCGCGGATTCAAGGTGAATGTAGAGTCGGTTGCCTTTCGTAGTGCATTTGCCGGCGGGTGACGTAGCGAACGGCGACCCATGAGTACCATAGATGGACTCGCTGTTCTTCGCCATCCACGCGCCGATCTCTTCGAGCCGCGACACGAACTCCGCCGGAATCGTACCGTCCGCCATCGGTCCCACATTGAGCAACAGATTCCCGCCGCGACTCGCCACATCGACGAGATAGCGGATCAACTCGGTTCCGCTCTTCAACGGCGCGTCGCCCTCCTTGTACCCCCACGAGTTGCCAATGGTCATGCAGGCTTCCCACGGCACGGTGCGGCGTTGCTCGAACTCCATGCTCTCTTGGATCTCCGACGGCTGCTCGCGCGTGTACAAGTCCACAAGGAGCGTCTTTCCCCGTTCACCTTTGCCGATGCGGTCGTTGACAAGCGCCTTCGGCTGGAGTTCGCGAATCATGTCGATCAGTTCTGGCGACCGCCATGTGCTGATGGGATGATCCCATTCACCGTCGAACCAGATGCAGTCGATGGGGCCGTAGTTCGTACACAGTTCGCGCACCTGACCAAAGAGATACTCGTCGATGTACTTGGGTAAGTCGGTGGCGTAATCGGGTTGATGCCAATCGAGCATGGAGTAGTAGAATCCAATCTTCATATCCGCGGCACGTGCCGCCTCGATCAACTGCGCCACGAAATCCTGCTTCGGACCACGCCCTACGGAGTCGTAGCCGGTCAGGGCGCTGTCGAACATGCAGAACCCTTCGTGATGCTTCGATGTGAAGATGAGATACCGCATACCGCCGGACTTGGCGATGGCCATCCACTGGTCCGCGTCGAACTTAGTGGGTGTGAAGGCATCGGCGAACTCCTCGTATTCGGCCACCGAAAACCCCTCGTCTCTCATCACGTATGAGGCCAATCCACCCGCGTTGTTGCGTGCGGGCACGGCGTAGGCGCCCCAATGCACGAACATCCCGAATCGCGCGTCCGTGAACCACTCCGTGCGCTCGACCCGGGCCGCATCAACCCGGGCCTGCTGCTCCGCCTCGGCAGCGGCCTGCGCCTTCTCAGCGGCCGCGCGAGCCTGGTCGCCGGCCACGCGGGCGCGGTAGGACTCCATGTCGCCCCAGTCGCGGATGCCGGGTTGCGTGTACCACCGCTCGTAGAATTCCTGAAGCGTGCCTTTGAATTCAGCGCGTTTGATGTTCATCCACGAAAGCTGATCGCCTACGGCGAAGTACACGTGAGTCCTGCCTCCGAACTCCACCACCTCCGGGTCGGACGCGTTGATGCCTTCGTCCAACCCTTCCGGCGCCAACACCGGATTGGCGCTGCTGAGTTCCCAGGTCTTCAAGTCCTTCGACCGGTTCACGAAGGTTTCGAAGACGTGCAGCGGCGACTGCCGTTCCAGGTACAGCACGTAGTAGTACCCGTTCACGTACCGCACGCACGGGCACGCCGTGTATCGGTTCGTACCGAAGGTCGCCTCAGACAGCTTGGTCCACGCTTCGAGATCGTCCGACCGCGCGAACTTCGTTGTGAACGCCGGGTAGGGGCCTCCGTTCGATTCATACGCCATCACAAACCCGTCCGGCCCTTCGCACACGGAACTGTTGAACAGGTGCTCGTTCTCTTGCTCGATGACGACCTTCTGTTCCCACGTCTTCAGGTCGGCCGATTTGAACCGGGTCACGTCGTTCCAGTTGTTGTCCGCGAAGCGCGACGCGAAGGCGTAGAACACGCCGTCCTGCACGTGGCACGACGCCAGTCCGTAGCCCGTCGCGAACCGGGCCATCTCGTCGCCCGTTTCCACATCGCGAATCAGTAGGTAGTAGTCTTCAATCACACCGCCCCGTCCCGGCCGGTGGCATTCCATGTGACACAGGCGCCCCTTCCACTCGAAGGCCGACACCTCGCACATGTCGCGGATCACCAGTTCCCGGTTCACCAGCACCGGATCGGGTTTCTTGACCGGTGGCAACATGGTCTGGAACGCGTCGACGGGCCAGTGGCCCAGGCGATGGAACCCTTCCGGCACCTCCTGCGTGAACTGAACGTAGGCCTGCGTGGCGCCCTTGGTGGTGTACCCGATGTCGGCTGCGGATTCCTTGTCCACCTTCACGCCAAACACCTGGAACCCCATGAGCGTGGAGTCTTCGAAGTCCACGTGGAGATACTTGCCGTTCTGCACGCTCTGCACGATGCCGTCCGTCGGTGTGCCGTGGGGTTGGCTGAAGTTCAGCGCGATGAGGCTGCAGTTCTTCACCTTCACGCGCATGTACGTGTGAAATCCGTAGTTGCCGCCCTTCAACGCGCACTGAGGACTGGTCAGCGCGCAATCCTCAAACACCACGTCCGGCTGGTCCGGCATGCTCGGGTTCTCGACGCGCACGTAGGCGCCGGCCGTGTCGCCCCATTCGTCCAGCGACCACAGGCAGCAGCGCCGGAACGTGATCGGCTCATCGGGCCGCGACAGACAACTCGCCACGCCGCCTCCGAATGCGCGTCCGATACTCACGCAATCCTCGACCACGATCGTGAACGGCTCGATCATGTTCGTGCAGTCCCAGAACAATCCGCCGTCCGACCCGGTCACGTACAAGTTGCGCAGGCGCCAGCGATCCCAGATATGCGCCGAAAACGTGGGCTTCGTGTGTTCCTCGGACCACCCTTCCTGATTGGCACGGATCGTGCCCCACCAGTCGTAGCTCTTGAACCCTTTCCGCGCATCGCCCGAGTCGATGATCACGTCGCCCGTGGTCCCGGACCCGAACGCGCCGTCCACGTCGCCGAGAAATTCGTTGTACGCCCCCTTCGCGCCCCGTTGCGCGGGCGACAACATGGCCTCCACATACGTGTCCGGACGGACAATGACACGGTGCCCCCCCTGGTCGTCGGGAACGGCGTCCAGCGCCGCCTGGATCGTGGTAAACGCCGTCGCCCACGTCAGACCGTCCGAGTTGTTGCCCAGTTTCGATACGTAGAACGTCGTACCCACGCGTCCGCCCTCCCCGGCGCCCGTCCCGGGCGCGTCCGCCACGGACGCCCATGCCGCCAATGTCAAAACCACAGCCACAACAAGAACACGACACGCATGCATGAGGTCAGCCCCCCTGTTCGTCACGGTCAAGAAACCGGCCCGCCGCAACCCGAGCGGCAACGCCCAAGGAAGCGAGTGTAGAAAGAACACGATAAGGAAGTAAAGCGGATGGAACCCGTATGAGATAGAGGAGATTCAATCACGAACAGGCACGGATGAGCGAAACCGGGGACCTTGCTTTCGCGGGACCTGTACCAAGCGAAGTCCGCCACAGGCGGACGCAGAAGGGACTGTCCCCGCTTTCGCGTTCCGCCTCCGCGCCAGCGCCTCCCCCAACGTCATCCCGAGCGAAGTCGAGGGATCTCTTGCCCCAGGCACCTGCCCACAGAACACCACTTTCACACTATCATGTCAATCCTGCTATCCTGTCCAGAATCCGGACGTCCGGCTTCGTGCTCTTCGTGTCCTTCGTGGTTCAACCAATCCGGATTACTCACCACGAAGGACACGAAGAGCACGAAGGAAGAGTCAAAAGGAGTATCGGATGAGGAGAATCGCAGTCATGGCGATTGTGTGTCTAGGTACGTCTAGATGCGTGTAAGCTACGGCAAGAAGCTGGTCGGGCTCTTCGCGACCCTGACGCTCGTCATCCTGGCGATTCTGCTGCTGCACTTGGCAGAGAGTCCCGCTCCTTTCCCATCGGTTTCCACAGTCCAGATTGAGCGACTCTCTGAACAGGAAGCAGTCGCACAATCAGAGCTTCAACCATCCGCTTCGAAGAAAGGCAGCGTCGGTGGAACGGTCCGATTCAAGGCCACAGGGAAGCCGGCATCGAATGTCGTCGTCACGGCGTTGGAACATCGTCTGAAAGGTAGTCAAACCCACACCGATAGCGAGGGCCGGTACTCCTTCACGGACCTGGCGCCCGGCGTGACGTACACGATAGACGTAAGCACTGCGCTGGGCGCGTACGTCTCCCTGGAATGTCCTCGCGTGACGATCGATGCCGACCGAACCATCACGGGTGTTGATATCTTCTTGTCCAAAGGCGGAGCGATCTCCGGCCGGGTGTTCTTCAGAACGCCCGGCAACAAGCCTCTTGCGAACGCGAGGGTTACCGCACGGTTGACCAAACCATTGGGCTCCATACTCCGTGAAACAACTTCCGCCTCGGACGGAACCTACACATTGGGGCCGCTTCAATATGGACGGTACAGAATCGATTGCCACCTATCGGAAGACCACGTGGCTCTGGTTGCGGGTTCCTCCGGAAAGCGCTCCCGTTCGATATCCCTCTTGCCCGGAGGCCACATACGCGATGTAGAATTCTGCTTCTACCCGGGATTCTCCATTTCAGGCTCCATGACGGGGCCTACGGGGTCAGTCCCAGGCGCCACCGTCAGCGCTGTGCTTCGGAGGCCCCAGGGCTCGAGGTTCGCACCTGTGAAGACGAGAACCGACGACGACGGCGCATACGTCCTTTCGGGATTCGTCTCCACGTCCATTGCTCATGTCACGGCGTCCGCTGAAGGGCGTCAATCGCTCACACGAGAGGTTTGGGTTCGCGGTACGGATATCACCGGAATCGACTTCGACCTCAACAGCGAAGCCTCCATCGCCGGTGAGGTCATGGATGAAACGGGCAAAGCGCTCATCGGGGCACTTGTACTCATGGACTTCATCACACCCGCGGAAGATTGGCTAGAGCACCACCCTCGCGGTTTCGTTGCACCCGGAGGCGCCGAGGCGCGTGCAGACGACGACGGTCACTTCGACACGCGTGGCCTTACCGCAGGCGAGTACGCCTTCCGAGTGGCGTTGGCGGGACGGGACAAATGGGTTTCCGTAGCATCGACCACGCCGCCCGTGAAGGTTGGCGCGGGGCAGCGACTCACCGACATCGTCGTGGTGGTGCCGGACATAGGCAAGAATTTCGTTGCAGGACGGGTTGTCGACCCCAAAGGCGTTCCTGTGCCTGGCGTAGAAGTCTGTGCGGGAAACTTCCACGACAGGCCCTATGACAGAACCGACACGGACGAACTCGGCCGCTACCGACTTGCAGGCCTTGGCGAGGGTCCCGTGCTTGTCTGGTTCAGGCACGAAACGCTCACAAGGGGAGCAAACCTGTATCTCGTTGATGTTCCGATTGGCACGGGAGATGCTGACATCGTGATCGGTCACGAACCCGGAAGCGTTGCAGGAATCGTCGTCGATGCGAAGACCAGAGTCCCCCTGGAGGGCGCAGAAGTCGAGATAGCGGCGCTGCAGCCGGACGGTGCGTCTCACTTCACCCGCCACCCCTATCCTTTCGAAGTCACTGTCCAAAAGGGCCCCGGACCGGGACAGTTCGTGCTGGATAACGTAGTACCGGGGTTGGTCACGCTACGGGGAAAGGCGCCCGGATACACTCCTGACGAGTCTGTTCAGGCAGTGGTCGCCAGCGGCCGCACCACGACGGTGACGATCCCGGTGGAGACGTGGAGTCTCCTTGAAGGGTGCGTCACATGCAACGGAAGACCGGATGCACGTGTCACGGCTGTGCATACCCAGTCCGTCGAACCGCGACGCGGCTACATCCCCGCGTCGGTCGACGAGCAGGGGCACTACCTTAGAGAAGAGCTGTTGCCGGGCACGTACGACGTGTGGATTCGTGTCCCGACTGCGGCCGGTGACGAAGTTGAATTCAGAAAGACGGTCGAAGTCGTGCCCGGCCAAGTATTCCAAGTCGATTTCCATATCCCACCAAGTTGATTGACACGGCCGGGAACCCGTAACCCAATTGCGGGAATAGAGGAAGACACAGGGCCTTCTCGCGCCCGTCCGGCTTCGTGCACTTCGCGCCCTTCGTGGTGAGAAATCCGGATTGGCTGAACCACGAAACACACCAAACAACACGAACAAAGCAACGAACGCCTTCCTCGGTCCCTATTCCGGTGGTCCGTGCCTTTCGTGGTTGGACGTCTTCCCCCTCCTACTCCCTCACCATCCCCAGACCCCCTTCAAGAAGAACCTCTTCACTGGACGGACATTGACGAAACACCGAAATCATGCTATTGTCTATTTGGCAATTGTGGCCCGAGAAGAACGGAATACAGACAATGGCGCGAAACTCGAATCTGCAGAAGGGCCTGTACGTCCTCG
>JAAEQP010001465.1 GCA_024231375.1 bacterium
CAGCAAGAAATGTCCGTCGCCGCGCTATGATTGTCGTGCCTTCAATCGCTCTCTTGTATGCGTTGTTGTGCGTTCCGATGATTTTCCAGACGTGGATGACACGCTGTCACAACCATGAGATGGCCGCGTTGCTGGATAGTGAGATCTCGTCCGAGCAAGCCGAACAATTGGAGACAACGCTGTCCGAACACCCCACCGACGACCGAGCGCGGGCAGTCCTTCTCGGGTATTGCCGCCGGACCGCCGGGGAAGACGAGAAGGCCCTTGAATCGTACGTGTACCACGCGCTCTGGGTGATCCGAAATCGACCGGCCAGTGCGTTGGCCGGGACTCTCACCGTGTGCGCGGTGGGGACCGTCAACGACGAGGCTGCTGAGGAAGCGGTGAGACTATGGCAGGAGCACCTCGATAATGCGCCGCTCAGCCTGCGCATCCGTTGGAATGCGAACCGGTTCTTTCGGCATAGACGCGAGTTCCTCGAAACGCGCTACTCGGATGACGAACGCCTCTCAGGTGATGCGTGAGGTGTCCGGAAGGCCGTTCGCTTCGCTCACGTCGCCCTGAGGGTTCGGGAAGACGTCTCCGCTATGGGGCAGGCTCCAGGAGCACTCCGCCCGGCGTATAGCCGGTCAGCACGCGGAAGAGGATGATGACAAGCCTGAGCAAGGTCCTGAATGGACTGAAATCACTGGGTAGGCATTTGGCGTCTGACATGGGACTTCCCTCCCTCTGGTTTTTCGCCGCGCGGCGATTCCAGTCTGGCACCATTCGAACGGTGTGTCAAGGGCACCGTTTGCCTTCGACCGGCCGATCTCCGGGGTGCCTTTGACCGTTGGTGGCGCGCCAGACGCGCTGGTACTCGTCCCACAGCGCCAGGTGGTAACGAAGAGAGCGGGCCGCGAGTGAGACTCGTGGGGTTCTTGCTAGAGTCTCAGGTCTGGGATCTCAGATTTCAGGCAAGGGAAACCGCCTGTCATCGCCATTGAAACACGGAGAACCAGGATGTGTCAATGGACCGAAGCTACGGTTTCGCCGTTTCCCGCTGCTGGGCAACGGCGTCCAGTTCCTCCGCGCCATAGAGGCCACGGCTGACGCGGACACGGTCGATGTCGCCGTCAAACGCCGTGACGAGGCCGATCTCATTGCCAATCCGAATGAGTGGACTGGACGGTCTTCGTGGCGCGCCGCGGAGATCGAGGCGTTCGGTGAGCTTCCCGTCGACGTACATGTCGACGGCGTGGCAGTCATGGAAGTTCACCGCGACGTGATGCCATTCGCCGTCCGGAGGCACGATGGAGCGGGTGCCGGCGGCTTCGCCGATGCCGTAGAGGGTGAAGAGCACTGCGCCCTTGTGGTTGATGCCCAGGCGAAAACCGCCGCCGAGCCCGTAGCTGAAGACGGTGGCGCCGTATTGCTGTTCTCGTTGACCTTTGTGACGCACCCACGCTTCGACGAGAAACGGGGCGATGCCGAAGTCCAGC
>JAAEQP010001466.1 GCA_024231375.1 bacterium
AATGCGGCCCCTTTCCGGAGCCACAAGCACCCAGGTACTCAGGAAACTGAAGGCCGTGATACACAATGAAAACCGGCCCAAACAAGCCATGACGAGCGCACAGGCCCCAATCAACAGAGCGCTCCTCCCGTACCGAAAGGCGCGCAAGAGACGCCGTTCCTGTTTGATGCGTTCCGCGCGAGGAACGCGAGGAAGCTGAGCCCATTCCACCAGAGAGTCGAGGTTCGCTGGGTCAGCTAACGCCTTCCGCAACCGGTACTTAGCGCGCCCAAAAGCCACAATGCCAAACGTAATTCCAACCGAGAACGCCCACCACGGTCCGCCGAACCACCATTGGATCGCAAGATCGAAGACACGCAGGTCCGCATCCATGGACAGGCCTCGCATGTCGTAGCCATGGCTCTCCAGGGTCGGCCCGGACACAGTCCAGATGAAGAACGCGTAGAACAGACAGATGGCGGACATGATGAGACTGTTACTCGGGCGCAACCCGTCGGGTGGCAAGTTCCTGTGTGTCCCTACATCAGCCACTTCCCCTTCACTCCATCCACTCTCATCTGTGAGCGCGGGGCATCCCAGAGCTTGCTTTGTGGGTATGCCCAAAGCCAACCGGCTACCGTCTCGTCAGACGTCCAGTATCACCAACTACAAACAAGCGGCACGTATATTCGCAAGCAAACGCTGCGACTACTTCCGCGTCACCTTCAGTCGCGCGAGGCGCATCATGTTCAGGGGTCCCGTGCCTGGTGTGCCGCCGAAGGCGGACTGGGAGAAGAACACCATGAGGTCTCCGTTTGCGCCTTCTTCGAGGGAGGTGTAGTGGCAGCCGGGGCCGCGGTAGACGGTGAAGGGTTTGGTCCACGTCTGGCCGGTGCCGTCGGTGGAGAAGATGAGGTCGACGTTGGGGCGGCCGTAGCTGAGGACGAGGATGCCGTTGCGCATTAGCAGCAGGTCCGGGTCGACGCCGTGGTCGGCGACGGCCTGGGGTTCGGTCCAGGTCTTGCCGCCATCGGTTGAGCGTGTGGTGTGGAGCGGACCGCCGGTGCGCATGGCGCAGAAGAGGTCGCCGTTGGCGAGGCGCAGCATGGCGGCTTCGCAGAAGCCCTCGCTTCCGACTTCTTCCGACTGGGCGATGACGGAGAAGATGTCCCATTGCTTACCGCCGTCCGTGGTGCGCATCAGGGCCGATGTGTATTTCTTGTGGCCTTCCTGGCGGCCGTAGATGGTGGCGAGAAGGCTGCCGTCGGGCATCTCGACGATGCTGCGGTGGAAGTGCGGGACCATGTCGAAGGGGAGGGACACCGTCCCCGGTACGGTTTCCGAATGCCTGCGTCCGCCTTCGGCGTAGTAGTGGGTCAAGACCGGATACGAGCCGTCGTCATTCTGCTTGGGCGCCCAGCAGCCGACCGTCACAGCGCGTCCGTCCTGCAACAACGTGCCCATGCCGCCGACGGTCTTCTCCTGCGGTACGCGCCACGTGTCGCCGTCGTCGTCCGACGCCAGCTTCATGCCGTGCTCGGTTTGCGTGTGCACGCCGATGGAGCAATCCATCGACAGGAAATGGCCCGGCCCGTGAAACACCCAGGGGAAGTTCAGGTGTTCTTCCGCTTCAAAGACGGTGACCGTCCGTAGCGGCGTCACCTCCAAGCCCTCGAGTTCCACGCCGTTCGCAAAGATTGGCAATAGGATTAGGTAAGCCATTCGGGTTTCCCTCCCAGGTTTCCTGTTCGGCGCAGTCTATTCGTCGTGTTTCGGCAGTTCAAGGTGTCCGTGATCGGGCGGTCGTCTGGCGAAGAAGGAAGAGGATGGCCGCAAGGCCATCTACCACGTGCAGGACACCATTCGCATCCCGGCCACTCAGGACTTCCGCATTGACGGCGGCGTCCTCACCGCGTTCCCCAAAGCGCCTACTGGCGGCGAGGACGCCGCCTCCACAGTCGGAAACCTCGGCACGGTCGATTTCTTCACGTGCTCTGACCTGAGTACGATTTTGCAGGCTTGACGTCAGCCTAGACGAATGGTACGTTGACCGCACGTGGCAAGGCCAAGGGTCAGGCGTTACCACGGAGCGGACACGGACGACCCAAACGATCAAGGGAAGGGAGCGAACCAATGGATGCATGGAATCTGT
>JAAEQP010001467.1 GCA_024231375.1 bacterium
ATGCGGGCGTAGGACAGGGCTTCCATGAACTTCTCTTCGTCCCACCCGTTGTCGGGTTTCATGAAAGTATCCTGCGCTTCTTTCAGAGTCGGGACCGACCGCGTGAACTTGCCGATCACGCCTTGGGCTTCGGGACTGATGCAGTGCCGCATGAAGCGCCACGCCGCTTCCTTGTGCTCGCTCTTGTCGAAGAGGCACAGGGCGTCCCACGTGACACGCGTGTGCCGCTCGCCCGCGGGACCCTCGGGGATGTGGACGACGTCGAAATCGATGCCTGCGGTGATAAGGCCTGGGCTGTTCCAGGGCCCGCTGACGGTCATGCCGATACGGCCCGTCATAAACATGGCCAGTTCCTGCATGCCGGGCACTTCCTGAACCGAAGGAGACACGTGATAGGAGAACCGCAGATCCTGGAAGAACTTCGTTGCGGCCAGGGCTTCGGGTCCGGTAAAGGCCCAATCCGTGCAGGAATCGTCGAGGTAGTCGGCCCCGAACCCCCAGGTCCAGGGCAAGAAGTAGACCCAACTTGGCAGGCTGAATCCGAAGGTGTCGAGGCGTCCGTCACCGTTGGTGTCCCGTGTGAGTTCTTTGCCCTTGGCGATGAATTCGTCGAACGTCCAGTCGTCTTCGGGCGGCTCGACTCCCAGGTCGTTGAACATCTTGCGGTTGTAATAGACGAGAACGTTACCGCCGAACACCGGCACGCCACGGATCCGGCCTTTGTAGAGGAAGCTCTCGGCGGCCGTGGGCCAGAAGGCCGTATCCCAATCCACGGGAGCATCGGGACCGCGGGCCCAGTCAGTCAGGTCGGCGAACTTGCCATAGTTCGCGTACCCCGGGAACGGTTCGTCCTGAATGAGCATGACGTCGGGGGCGCTGTCGGCTGCAAGCAGCAACTGGATCTTGTCTTCGTAGTTGGAGGGTATGTACTCGAGCTTCACATGGACATCGGGATTCTTAGCGTGAAACTGGTCGGCGATCTCGCGCCACATGGCCCATTCTTCGTAGCTACCCCAGAAGGAGAAGGAGATCTCGGCGACGCCGGGTCCGTCGGCGCCTTCCGGCATGGGGCGGAAGATGGTCATCACGACGACGACGCAGACAACCAGCGCGAAGACGATTTTCGTAGCGGACACGCTCAAGCGGGCAGCCCTCTTCCGGCGGTTCGCAAACACGCCCTGACTGTGTCAGCGGAATGCACGCGGACCTGGTCACCCCTTCCCGGCTGGAGCGTCCGACTCATCCCCGTCGGACTCGTCCGAGTCAGGTTTGTGAAGTATACCAGAGATAGGCGCAGTCGCCGCAACCAGCTCACCGTAGTAGGCTTCGTTTTGCACACGGAGAAGCACGCGCCGGTGGCATACGGTGCACAGCATCTCGCTGCCGGCATCCGCCTGCTCGGGAATGGGGATATGGGTGCTGCAAAACGGGCAGACAATGCTCTTCGCGCCCTTGTGATACTCCTGAAGAATGGCGTCGATCTTGCCGTCCTTGTAGCAGCGGACCAAGGCGTCGACGATCTCGTGATCGAGCTGAGTGCCCTTCGCCTTGGTCATCTCCGAGATGGCAAACTCGGGATCGAGGCCCTTGCGGTACGGGCGGTTGCTCGTCATGGCGTCAAAGGTGTCGGCCACGGCGACCAAGCGGCCCTCGACGGGAATCTCGTCCCCGGTCAGGCCGAACGGATACCCCTTGCCGTCATACCGCTCGTGGTGGTAGAGGGCGTAGGGGATCAGCGGCACCAAGACGGTCACGTCCTGCATGAGGCGGGCGCCCCGTTCGGGATGGATCTTCATCTTGGCGTATTCTTCGTCGGTGAGCCCAGAGGGCTTGCGCAGGATGGCGTCGTCGACGGCAATCTTGCCAACGTCGTGGAGCACGCCGCCCATCTCGCATTCTTCAAGCTTCTCCTCGGGCCACCCGAGTTCGCGCGCGATGGCCAGCGCGAAGTTGGTCACGCGCCATGTATGACCCACCGTATAGTGGTCCCGCATTTCGATGGAGTTCGCCAGCACCGTCAGGGTGTCCTGGTATCCCTGTTCAATCCGCGCGAGATACTGCGCATTCTTGATGGCGATGGCGGCCGGGCCCGCAAGGGCGACGAGTAGCTCCAGGTCGCCCTGGTCAAATGCGTTCGTCGTACCGCGCGTGTCGACATAGAGTACGCCCAGCGTTTCCTCCCGGTGGGCCAGAGGGACGCACATGGCCGACGAAATGTTCTGGGAGATAATGCTGGCGCCCGCGTCGAACCGGGCGTCGTCGGTGGCGTCGGACGTCATCACGGCCTCGCCATGTGTGAACGCGCGCGACACGATTGTGGAGCTGATCACGACCTCGCCATTTCCGGTGCCGGACTTCACGTGCTCGGTGACGAGGTCGCCGGTGTCTTCGTCGGCGAGCATGATCACGCCATTGTGGGCGGGCACCAGACTGAACAGTTGATCCATCACGCGGCCGAAGAGCTTTTTCAGGTCGTGTTCGCTTGAGATGACCTGGTTGGCTTCGTAGACCGCGGTGAGCCGGGTCTGCGCGGCCCGGAGTTCTTCGGCACCCACCGTCTGCCGAGGCGCCTGGAAGAAGGTCTTGTAGACGTTCTCGGCCGAAGAGGCTTCCACCGTGCTGCTTTCGACGTTGCGGAAGCGGACCGCGCTGGAGGGGGCGGTGTCGGTCGGGGGTCCGAATTGCCCGGTATCGGGTAGAGGAGGCTGTTCGGCGACGGGCCTGTCGTTCTCATACCGGAGTTCGATCGTGCCGATGCGGATGGTGTCGTCCGCCGTCAAACGGTACTCCAGGACCTGCTGATCGCCGATGAATGTGCCGTTTCCGCTGCCCAAGTCGCGGATAATGGTACCCACAGTTGTTTGCTCGATGACAGCATGCTTGCGTGACACCTGCAAATCATTAAGCTGGAGCAGGTTATCGGGGCTTCGACCTATGGAGAGGGTGCCATTGATGGGCACGCGCTCCCCTTGGCCCGGCCCCGACACAACCACGATGCGTTCAGAACTCATCATGCCCTTCCTGGCATCCCGGTACAATCCGGGCTGGTAGATTGCACATCTTTATAACACAGGGCTGGATCCGGCCACAAGCCAGCAGGGCGACCCATGGACAGCCACCCGCGATCACACCCTGCAAACCACAACATTTGGTATGCGGAATACGACAAGGTCCCACAAATAGTAAATGATCGCTTGACACGGATCGTCGCCTCCGATAGAATGACCCTTAAGATTATGGTTCTCTATGTCTTGTCTAAGCGAGACGCGACGTTTCGGTACAGGGTTCAAGGATGGAGTGCCTTGGGTGACAGGTTCGTTTCCGCAGACGACTCGTGGCCGCCCGGTGAGTGACCGTGCCGTGGGGGAGGCGGGCCTGGGTCGTCCGAATGTGATGCTGGGTAGGAGGGTTCGGTGGTACCGACTTGCCCTGCATTGAGAGAGTACGGGTAATGGCGAACGACATGCGAAATGAGTCCCGCTCGGTCCTGGACTTTTTCGGACTTCGGGAGCACCCGTTCGCGGCGACGGCGGATCCTGCGTTTTTCTGCGCCACCCGCGAGCACAAGGAGTGCCTGTTCCGGCTGTGGAGCAGTGTGGACGAACGGCACGGGATCGCGGCGGTGCTGGGCAGCTACGGCACCGGGAAGACGACGCTTCTGCGGAAGCTGCTGACGGGGATGCGCGGCCAGCCTGAACGGTATGTCGCCGCAGTCATTGCTTCTCCCATCCCATCCTGGACCAGTTTTTCACTGCTTGAGGCCATCGTCAACCAATTTGATCTCAAGCCCTCGACCCGCTCCTTCGTTGCCTACATGGAGTCGCTGTACCGCTATCTGCTCGAGCATCGCAACCGGATCACCACGCTGATAATCGATGACGCGCAGAACCTGAACAAGCGGGGCCAACTGGAGTTGTTGCGGTTGGCGCAGAACCTCGAGACACCCCAGTGCAAGCTGCTCAACCTCATCTGTTTCGCTCAGATGGAGTGGTTGCCCGTGCTCCGAGCAGCCCCCAACTTTGCCCAGCGAATCAATATGACGTTTACGCTCGGCGCGCTCAGCGAGGACGAGACACGCCGCCTCATAGAGTTCCGGCTGCGACAGGCGGGGTCCGGGACGCAAGGCCCTGTGTTCGAGAGCGATGCCATCAAGGTCATCCACGCATATGCCGAGGGGAGTCCGCGGGTCACCGTGACGCTCTGCCGAAACGCGCTGCTGCTGGCGGCGCAGGTGAAGAGCCGGCGTGTCGGACAAGCCGTGTTGCTTCACACGATCCAGAAGACCACCCTTCCCGACCCGGACAAGAGCGCCCGGGTCGCGGCGGTGCTCAGCGACGACAGCGACACCGCTCCGCCCGGCCTGGAGGAGGGCGCGGCCCTGAGCGAAGAGGAGACCGGGGCGCGTTTGATGACGCCGAGGCGGCTTAGGGACCAACGAGCAAACCGTCTGCTCCTGAAGGCAGCGCAGAACACTGCGCCGGGAGCAAGTGCCCCTCAGAGGCGAGTGGAGTAGGCAGGGAATGACCGATTCGGGCGACCAGATCTTCGACGAACTTGACAAGCTTGCGGACCATTTCGCCGGCGGACTCGATGACGACGAGCGTCTGGATGACGGCGTTCCGGAGAAGCTGCGGAGCGCGGATCTGGGCTTCATTCAAATGAGCGGCGTCGCTCGGCCGGATGCGCCGGACGCGGACGACGGTTCGGGCAAACCCGACACAGACACGTCACGACCGTTGAGTTTCTTTGAAGAAGGGGTCGCGGACGTCGATTCCCGGATGGCGCCGGACGCCCTTGAGTCGGGCTCCCGAGCGAATGACGAGATCGTCCCCGAGGAGGGTCTGAGCGACGCGCCTATCAAGGAACTGCGCGATATCATCGCGGAGTTGCGTGATGCGGCGTCGTCTGAGCCGGAGCCTGAAGCGCCACCGGAACCATGGGTGAGCGACGAGCCGCTCGTTGGCGCCGATGAAGACGCGGACGTGACTTCGGTGCCCGAGCCAGAGGGCACGTCTCCTGGCGATCTGCGTGAGGCCGAACGCCTCATGCAGGAATTGCAGGGCCAGATCGCCGCGCCGGATCCGAGTGAAGAGACGCAGGCCGAGGCGGAAGAATCCGAGCCCGCTGAGGAGTCCGAAGACGTAGCGCCCCAGGTAGAGCCGGAGGAGGCAACCGCCGAGAGGGGTGTGGACGAGGTGACGGGCGCGGCAGCACTTCCGGACGAGCCCGATGAGCGTGTTGAAGAATCTGACGGCCTGGATGAAACCGTTGTTGACGATGCCGAGTTGGCCGCAGCGTTTGAGCCCGAGGCGGAGCAACCGGATGATCTCCCGCCCCCTGTGGTGGAGGATTCCTGGACCGCGAGCGACGCCCTAGTACCTACCGCGGACAGTCTCGCATCGGAGACGACGACAGGGCATGGAGACGAAGAGTCTTTGTACGCCAAACCAAGCATACGACGAGGCCAGCGCAGGTCGGGCCTGAGACGGAAGGGACGGCGGAAGCTGCTGCGCCTGGTTGCCTTGGTGGTTGCCCTCGCGTGCGTAGGCAGTGGGGGGTACTTCGGGTGGCGCTGGGCCAAGGTCCAGTTCACGACGGCGGACCAGTTGTACGGCGACGCAGCGGCGCTGGCGAAGGCAGGAGACTACCGCGAGGCCGCGAACGCGTTCGCGGCATTCGCGTCCAGCCATCCGACCCATCCGCTCCGTCCCGAGGCTCAATTCATGGCGGCGCACTGCACTCAGGGGATCTCCCCGCCCTCGGACAGACAGGCCGGGGAAGCACTGGCGCAGTTCGAACAGTTCATTCAGGACAATCCCGAGGGTGACCCCGCAAAGCTTGCCAGGGCCCAGATCGTCATCGGGATGCTCCACTTCCGCCTGGGACGGATGGAGCAGGCGTTGGACATTCTCAGCGATCCCGAGCTCCTGGCACGCGACCCCAAATCGCGTTTGGCCGTGCTCCGGGCATGCGCGGGGGCCCAGGCGAAGCAGGGGCAGTTCGACGCGGCGGTCTCCTTGTACCGCGAGGCGATCGCCGAGCCGCTGAACCGTACGCCCGACAAGGACCACGCGGCGCTGGCTGAGCTTTACGAGACCTTGTCTCATCAGGCCGTTGGCCCGGACGAGCAGAGTCGATACCGCCAACTGGCGGGTGACGAATGGCGGGCGATCGCGACCGCTGCAATCGTGCGGCCCGCGGACAAGGACTACGCCCTCAGGCGCCTCGAAAAGCTTGCGGGCGAGGAGCCCGCGGCACCCGATGGTGCGGCGCCTCCGACGCCTGAGGCGTCCAGTCTTGAATCGGGATCGGCCGAAGCCGGCGGCACGGCAGAGGGACAGGAATAGCATGACCGACCCAAATCGGGAGAAGGTGAAGATGGCCGGGAAATCCGTCGCTTGGTGGGTGTTGCTGGTGGCAGTGGTGCTCCCCTGCGTTGCGTCTGCTCAGGCGTCGACAAAGGTGATCGGTCCAGGCGATTTGGTGTATATCGATGTGCATCGCCGACCTGAACTGTCGACGACGACCCAGGTGGACGCGGACGGAAACGTACAGCTCAGCTATGTGGGCAAAGTGCCGGTTTCGGGAAAGTCCGAACGGGAGGCGGCGGGCACAGTCGCCCAAGCCCTCCGGCGGATTCTGAAGAATCCCCAAGTGACCGTAAGCAAGGGTCTTCCCGCCATTCCCTCCGCGGGGCGCACTTCGGAGATGGTCACCGAGATGGTGGCGCTGAACAACTCCAACGCCGAGTCGTTGGTGACGGCGTTGCAGGGGATGACGTCCGAGGGAGGCGCGATCGGATTCGATCCAGACACGAATACGCTGATCCTCACGGACACACCGGCCGCGGTGAAGAACATGCTCAATGTTGTCGAACGGCTGGACACGCTCCAGAGCCAGCGGACCCAGGTTCGGATCGAGAGCAAGGTGGCCGAGGTGCGGGTTGGCGCGATGCAGGAGTTGGGCCTGCGGTGGTGGGTTCAGGAGAACGAGTATGGGGGCGGCTATTATCCTTTGCCGGGCCAGGACATCGCCATTAATGGACTGAAGGCAAAGGCGGCGTCGCCGTTCAACAACGAGTCCATTGGCGGCCTCAACACGCAAGGGAATTCCGGCACCAGCAGCGCGCGGCGTTTCGTGAATGGTGGCCAATCCTTTGATCGGCGCCTCAACGTACCTGTGCATGTGCCGAAGACGGGACAGATGTTCTTCGGTATGCTGAACGACGATCTGGACATCGGTTTGCTGTTGGACGCGCTTGAGGCGGACGACCAGGCGGAGCTTCTTACGGCTCCGAGTATTCTCACGCTGAATCACAAGACTTCGCTGATCAAGCTGGTGGACGAGTTCCCGTACACGGAATTCGGCACGGAGCTCAGTGGCCGTTCGACGACGAGTGTCCGGTTCATGGATTTGGGCGTGAAGATGCAGGTCACGCCGCATGTTCTCGAGGGCCCGGAAGGCACGTACGTCAAGATGGAGTTGGAGCCCGAGGTTTCTTTCGCGGTAGGCGCGAGCAACGGCGTTCCCATCCGGTCGGTCCGCAGCTTCTCGGGAACCGCCAGCGTGCTGGACGGACAAACCCTGGCCATTGGCGGCATTTACCGAAACGATCTTCACGACGTGGAGCAACGGGTACCGTTTCTGGGCAAGATTCCCGTCATTGGCTTGGCGTTCAAGCGCAAGGAGGACAGCCGCAAGCAGACGGAGTTGATCGTGCTCGTGACGCCCACGGTGCATGAGTCGCCTTCGACCGCCACGTGGGACCGCATGCTCGACATCACCAAGGCCTCGAAAATTGTTGCGCCCGCGATCCTGGATCCGGACGGCGCGCAGCGTGAACCGGTGAAGGAGTAGGGACGAACAATGCCGCCGGATTCAACCGGACTGAAACAGGCCGCCTCGACCGAAACCTCGCGGGAGAACCACCTGTGGTTCGTGCTCAGCGTCTGCATGCGCAGATGGAAGCTGATCACGTGCACGACGTTGGGCGCCGGGTTGATCTACTGGCTGGTCAGTCTGTATATGTGGCCTGCCCCGCAGGAGAACTACAACGCACACGCGATTCTAGCGATCGAGCAATCACCCTTCGAAGGCACTATCGTTGAGTTTGTTGAGCCCTCCTCCTTGCTGAAGACTACCCCGCGGGATCTCGTCACCCGCGTGCGTGAAGGGGAAGTTGCGAAGGACGTTGTCCAAGCCATGATCGACGAGGACGTGGCTTCCGGGCGCGCCATGGGCGGTGTCGTTACGGATGATGAGTTCAACGCAAGCGTCCGCGGCATTACGCGCGCTTTGTCCATCGAGCCGGTCGACCAGACGCGGACGATCCGTGTCTCGGCGCTCTCGACGTCGGCGCGGGAGGCCGCGCGGATCGTTGAGTATGCCACGCGCAGCTTCATCGAGAAGCACGCGGAATACATTCTCGAGGGTGAACAGTCTGTTCATGTGACGGTGCAGGAGCAGATCGAGGATCTTCGCGGGCGTTTGGACGGGACTGACGGGCGACTTCTCGATCTTCGCAGAGAAATGGGGTTCCGTACGCACGAGCAGGTGGCCGCGGACATCAAGACGATCGGCCGCCAGATTGTGGAGGCGGATACGACCCGCGTCGAAACCGATGCCAAGATGGCCGAAATCGAGGCGCAGTTGCGGGAGAAGAAGCAGGGACTCCCGAAGGCCCTCGGCCAAATCACAGACGACGTTGTCACGCAATTGGTCAAGGATCTGGACAACCTTGTTCGCAAGAAGGCCGAGATGGAAGTATGGGCCGAACCTGCTCACCCGGATTTTCGCGATCTGGAGGCGGAGATCCTGGAGAAGAAGACGGCCATCCTGGACGCGCTTCGCAAGTTGGACAGCGGGATCGGAGGCGGCACGAACCTGTGGGAGGAACGCCAGAATCTGCGGCGGCAGCACGTCGATCTCCAGCTCCAGATGACGGCCCTCGGCATCCGCACGTCTACCCAGGTCAAACTGATGGCGCAGTTGGAGGAGCGGCTGCCTGAGTTGGCCGAGAAGGACAAGGAGTATCAACATCTCGTCCGGGAATCGAACCACTTACGAGAACGTCTTACGCGCCTGCTTGACGCGGAGTTCGATGTGCGGACAGCCATCGGCCAGCGATCGGGACAGCTTGAGCGGCGGGGCGGTGTCGAGACGAGTCTGGCCACCGGCATGTCGCGTAGCGTCAAGCGCTGGATGAACTTCGTCATCGGCGCGTTGCTGGGCTTGGTCGGCGGCGTGTGTCTGGCCCTTCTGTGGGAGAGCCTCGATACCTCGTTCCGTACGACCGACGATGTCACGACCCACTTGGCCCTCGAAGTGATCGGTACGATTCCGTTGATGCGCTTCGGCAGGATGCGGCGCCGGAAGCGCGGCGACTACGTTCCCGTCAACGAGGACGAGCAGGTCGATGCCTGTATCGTCACTCAGCACGACCCGAAATCGCCCATTTCCGAGGCCTACAAATCCCTTCGCACGAACTTCCAGTTCGCGACGCTCACCCGGAAGCCAAAGACGATCATGGTTACCAGTGCGACTCCGGGCGAAGGAAAGACGACCACAGCGGTGAACCTGGCGGTCACGTTTGCGGATAGCGCGCTGAAGGTGCTGATCATCGACACGGACCTCCGGCGTCCCCATGTGCATCACGTGCTCAAAATGAAGCGGGGTCCGGGTCTGGCCGACGTACTGCGGGAAGGGCTCGATGTTCACACTGTGATCCGATCCACACGCGTCAAGAATCTGTACACCATATCGAGTGGCCACGTGCCTCCGAATCCTTCGGAGTTGATTGGCAGCCAGCGGATGGAGAGCCTCATGACGCAGTTGCGTCAGGAGTTCGACGTCATCATCTGTGACGCGCCGTCGCTGCTTGTAGTGACGGACCCGGTGCTGCTCGCTGCCCAGTTGGATACGATCATTCTTGTAGTGGCCGTGAATTGGGCGCGGCGGGAAACCGTCCTCCGCAGTAAGAAGCTTCTTGAGACGGCCAATTCCCAGGTGGCCGGTGTTGTTCTTAACGGCCTGGAAGCCACACGC
>JAAEQP010001468.1 GCA_024231375.1 bacterium
CATTGGCTACCAGACACCACTGAACTTTGAAGCTCAATTCATGGCTGGAGTAATCTGCCCCCACGTGTCCGCAAATTCGAGGTAACTCCACTCCGCGGGCATGCATGAACGGTTGGGGTTGTCCTCAGCAGAAGTGGGGACGGCGGCAGGCGAGTCCTCTTCCGCCCTCTCCCACTGGGAGAGGGGTGGGGTGAGGGTCTTCCGTCTCCGCCAACAAGGTAACGCACCATGCCAACGAACGCCCAAGTCCGCGTTGGTCCGGCCGGTTGGTCCTACGACGATTGGAAAGGCATCGTCTACCCGCCCGGCATGCCGCGTTCCGCCCATCCACTCACGTTCCTGGCGGAGTTCTTCGACACCATCGAGGTCAATTCCTCCTTCTACCGTCCGCCCAACCCGCGCCATTGCGTGTCGTGGCTCGAGAAGTCCGTCGGCAATCCCCGGTTCAAGTTCACAATGAAGTTGTGGGAACGGTTCACCCACAAACGCGACACGTGGGCCACCGACGACGAGATCCGGCAAGTGTGCGACGGTATGGCGCCCCTTGTTGAAGCCGACAAACTCGGGGCGTTGCTCATCCAGTTTCCCTGGAGTTTCAAACGCACGCCCGAATCCCGCACTTGGCTCGCCAAGGTGGTGGACGCGTTCGCTGCATACCCCCTGGCCCTGGAAATCCGTCACGCCTCGTGGAACCGGCCGGAGGTGTACGAGGGACTCGCCGAACGCGGCGTGGCCTTCTGCAACATCGACCAACCCCTGTTCGCCAACTCCATCGAACCGTCCGACACCGTTACCGCGCCTGTGGGCTACGTGCGGCTCCACGGCCGCAACGCCGCCGACTGGTTCCGCAACGATGCCGGCCGCAACGACCGCTACAACTACCTGTATAGCGATGGCGAACTCGCCGACTGGCTGAAGAAAGTCGAACGCATCCGCGCCAACGCCGACGAAATCTACGTCATCACCAACAACCACTACCGCGGCCAAGCCGTTGTCAACGCCTTCGAGTTGCAGGACGGCCTCGGGCAGCATCCCGCCCGCATCCCCGAGTCTTTGGTGGAGGCCTATCCCAGGCTGAAGGGGCTCTTGTCAGGTGTGGGACCGGCGCC
>JAAEQP010001469.1 GCA_024231375.1 bacterium
GGCCACTTGGCGCCACGTGGAATTCTCGCCGCGTGCGCGCGCCACATCGTCGAGGTTCACCACGCCCGATACCAGCGTCGAGTACGAGCGGGACAGAATCGGCCCTTCCGCTACGATGGCGGTCGGCGTGGCCACGAATCCACCCCCGTCGAACACGAGGCGGCTGTTGTCGAGGCCGAGCAGGTTGGCATAGGCATACACACACGCCATATTCTCGGCGGCATTGCGTACCAGGCGGCTGCGTTGCAGGTTCTTGCGGGGCGTGAAGGGGGACGCGCTCAGATTGCAGATGATCTCCGCGCCAGCCAACACCCGCTCCTGGGCAGGCGGTTTCGAGGCCCATAGGTCTTCGCAGATCTCGGCGCTTACCACGCCGAAGGGCAGACGGAACACCAGGTCCCCCGCGGGCACCCCGTTGATTTTGGTCACGCCTTCGTGCCACGCGGTCCAATTGCGGCCTTCGTAGAAGATGCTGTAGGTGGGCAGGAACTTCTTGAGGACGAGTCCGCGGACTTCGCCGTTGTGGAGGAGTGCGGCCCCGTTGTACATCATCGATTCGTGGTGTACGGGCAACCCGACGAACGCGCTGATGCCGTCGCACGCTTCGGCGAGGCGCTGCACCGCGTCCCAACTGCGCCGGGCAATGTCGGGCCACCAGACGCGGTCTTCCAGGCTATACCCAGAGATGCCCAGTTCCGGTGTGACGAGCAGGTTGACGCCCTGGCCACGGGCTTCCTCGATGACCTCCCGCAACCGGGCGGCGTTGCCCGTGAAGTCGCCTACCTTCACCGAAACCGATCCGACGCCGATGCGCACCAGACGCATGGAACGTTCTCCTTCTTGCTGTGCGCCTCTCAGACTGGCGCGCAGACAGTCACTGCGAACCGGTTAGACCGGTGCGCAGACAGTTACCACTGGTCCGGGTTCTCGATGAGCTTCTCTTTCATGTGTCCAATGGATTCAGACAGAATGACCCGGTAGATTTCGGGATTCCTCAGCCGTGTGAACTCGTCCGGTAGCGACGCGATCTGCCGCTGTGCCCGACCGCGGATATCGGCGATGGGCGGCGATGGATTCGTGCGGCAGCCATCCGCGAACACAGTGTCCATCAGGGCTTCCGACCCGGCTGCGTTCCGCAGGCGCGTGCGCACGTGGGCCTGGGTGCGGTGGTGTCCCCTAATATCGCCTTGCGTGGGCGCATCCTCGTCGAATGCGTACAACACATCGCCCAAGGGGTGGCCGGCTTCGTCAACGTACCGCACCACCTGCTTCCTTGCCGGGTCCGTCGATTTCTCTACGTTGGACGTCGTCTTCATGCGGGGCATCCATGCCCCGTCCGCGGCCACCGCCACGAGCTTGTAGACGCCCGACAGGGCCGGGCAATTGTACGACGTGATGAGGCTGGTGCCGACGCCCCATGCGTTGATCTTGGCGCGTTGGCGTTTCAGGTCGGCGATGAGATCCTCGTGGAGGTCGTTCGACGCTACGATGAGGGGATCGTCGAATCCGGCCTCGGTCATCATGGCGTGGGCGGCCTTGCTCAGCTTGGCCAAGTCGCCGGAGTCCAGCCGGATGGCCGGCCGGACGCTGTGGCCTGCCTCGCGCATTTCTTTGAAGACGCGGATAGCGTTCGGCACGCCGCTTCCAAGGGTATCGTAGGTATCGACCAGCAGCACGCACCGGTCCGGGTAGTGCCGTGCGAACGCCCGGAACGCTTCCAGTTCGCTTTCGAAACTCATGACCCAGCTATGGGCGTGCGTTCCGGCCACGGGGATTCCGTACACCTTGCCTGCCAACACGTTGGATGTCGATTCGCATCCGCCGATGTAGGCCGCGCGCGACCCGCTCATGCCGCCGTCCGGTCCATGGGCCCGGCGCAATCCGAATTCCAGCACGGGCTCGCCCTCCGCGGCCAGGCAGACACGCGACGCCTTGGTCGCGATAAGGGTCTGGTAATTCAGCATGTTCAGCAAGGCCGTTTCGATGATCTGGGCCTCGATGATGCTGCCTTCCACTTGGACCAGCGGCTCGTGCGGAAACACCAGCGTGCCTTCCGGCATGGCGCGAACCGTGCACTGAGGCCGGAAGTCTCTGAGAAAGGCGAAGAAGGATTCGTCGAAGAGGTTCAGCGACCGCAGGTATTCGAGGTCGTCTTCGCCGAAGCGCAGGTTCTCAAGATAGTCCAGAAACGGCTCCAACCCGGCCGACACAGCGAATCCTGCGTGGTGTGGGAGGGAGCGAAAGAAGTACTCGAAACACACGCGCTGACTGGCCCGGCCTTCTTTGAGGTACCCGGCCGCCATGGTGAGTTCATACAGGTCGGTCAGGAGGGCCAGACCCTCGCGCCGACACCACGGTTGCGCTGCTTTCATTCCACCAACTCCGATCCGCAGACCGTCACGCCCGCCTGCCGCATCTCGTCGATGGCGGCCTGGGCGGATCCCGCCGGTACGTCCACGCCCCGGCAGGCATCTTCGAGCACAATCACGTCAAATCCTTCCTTCAGCGCGTCCAGAGCCGTTGCCCGCACGCAGTAGTCGGTCGCCAAACCGCATACGAACACGCGGGTGACGCCCTTGGCGCGCAGGTCCTCGGCCAGCGAAGAGGCCTGGAACGAACTGTATTCCTCCGCTTCCGCGTCTGTGGCCTTACTTACCACCGTGGCGTTGAGCGGCACATGCAGATCCCCGTGGAACGCCGCGCCCGGCGAATCCTGGACGCAATGGACGGGCCAGCTGCCGTCGATGAACTCCGGTTCATCGCTGAAGCTGCAGTGATCTTGCGGATGCCAGTCGCGGGTGAACACGAAATGCTCGAATTTCATCAGTAGACCGTTGATCACCGGCACGATGGCGTCGCCGCCGGTCACACCAAGGGCACCACCGGGACAGAAGTCGTTCTGCACGTCTACCACGATGATGGCGTCGGATGAGCACACGTCCATCACGCTAGTCCTCCCTGTCCGGGGTCGATCGCTCCAAGCACCCGTTTCACAGTACCTTCCGGCACCTCGGAGAAAGGCCAGGGCGCCCACGGTTCGATTCCCGCCCACTGACGCAGTGCCCGTACAGCGTACTCCAGGACCGAGTCATGGTCAAACGCCAGCGGGGGCAGTTCGGTCAGCGGCCACCATGCCGCTTTGGCGGCGTCATCCGCGGCCACCGGGGTGTGGCGCGCCGCCTCCACCACCGCCAGGAAGGCCACCGAAATGGCCCGGCCTCGCGGGTCGCGGTCAGGCGCGCCGAAGGTCCGGAATTGGCGCACGGGCACACCCGTAAGGCCGGTTTCTTCGGCCAGTTCGCGCGCGGCCGCCGCATCAAGATCCTCGGCCATTTCGAGGAAGCCGCCGGGGAGCGCCCAATGGCCCGCGAAGGGGTCGTGCTTGCGCTCTACCAGGAGCACCTCCAGAGACGTTCCTGTCACTCCGAACACCACGGCGTCCACCGCCATCATGGGACGCGGGTATTCGTAGGTGTACGCCTTGTTATCGGTCATTGGGCCTCCTTGGGCGATGCCGCCCAGCGTGTGCATGCTATCACACCCGTCCATACGGCACAACCTGTTGTGGTAGAGAGGTTTCCGGCAATACGACCCGGCAGAGCCCGTCCCGTTCCCTCGGTTTCCGCCGTAGCTTCGAGGAATCCTCAGATCGGGTTGGCAATTCTCAGGATGTGCTGTATAATTGAAATGCCTGATTTGAGTTCGGGCAAAGTGGTACTTGCGGTTTTCAAGGAACCGCTGCGCGGGCACTACTTGCTGGGGTCGTTAGAGGTATTCCTCCCATACTTGGGACCGCACTGATGGACGGTCTTATCTGGCTGTGACACATGACGCTATAGGCGCGTGCGCGCGTGCAGCGTGCGCGAAAGAGGAGGGTCTGCAATGAATTGGTCTCGAAGGTCTTTGCGCTACACCGTCCCGCTGCTGGCATTGGCGGTGGGGTTGTCGATGATGAACCTGGGGTGTCCCCGTCGTAATCCCCCCAATCCGCCGGCGGCGCCGGGCAGTCTCGTGGGGTGGGTCGCGGACACAGAGGGCGTTGGCATTCCCGGCTGTACCGTGACGGTGGACGACGAGGCCAAGGTGTATCCTGTGACCGTTCAGACGAACGCCACGGGCCAGTATTCCCTTGGCAATCTCTCGGCCGGTCAGGGGTTGAAGGTGACATTCGAGCAGGATGGCTTCACGACCACGTGCCGGTTCGTGGACATCACCGCGAGCAAGACGACCACGGCCAACGCCACCATGAAGGCGCGCGAGCTGGACACGCTGCCCGCTGCCGAGGCAGGCGGTGTGGCCACGGACGGCCAGGGAACGACGAAGGTCGGCCTGCCTCCGAGCGGATTGGTGGACAAGTTCGGCAATCCTGTCACGGGCGAGGTGAAGGTGGCGGTGACGCCGCTCGACGTGACGGATCCCGGTGACCTCGGGGCGTTTCCCGGCGATTTCCAGGCGATCACGTCGAAGAAGAACGGGAGCCAGCAGGTGACCCTGGAGACCTTCGGGTTGGCCGAGGTGGTGATCACCAAGAACGGCGAGGAAGTCAATCTCGGCGTAGGCAAATCCGCCCAACTCGAGATCAAACTCCCGCCGCAGAAAAGCATCAGCAGTGGCGACACCATTCCCCTGTGGTGGTTTGACGAAGAGGCGGGGTTGTGGATGGAGGCGGGCACCGGCACGGTCGGGGCCTCTACGTCCGGAAGCGGCCTGGCTTTCTTCGCGACGGTTACCCATTTCAGTTGGTGGAACGCGGACCGACCCATTGAGCAGATGGATTGTCTGACCGGTACGGTGCTCGCCAAGGACGGAACCCCCGTGGGCGGCGCGGAGATCGTGGCCCGGGGTGTGTCCTACAACGGCGAAAGTTTCGCTACCACCAACCAGTGGGGCGAGTTCTGCGTCAATGTGAAGCGCGGCGAAGAGGTGGAAGTGGAAGCCGTCTTCCCGGGCGGTCTCTATCCCGCCGTCACGAAGACCGTCACGGGCCTTGACCTCGGCGGCGGCTGTGGTTCGGCCAACTGTCTCGACACTGGCGACTACGTGCTGGGTTACGCGTCCTGCGTCCAGGGCGTGGTGTATGGCAGCACGGGCATTCCCGTTCCCAGCATCACGGTATACTGCTCGGCGGGCGGCAGCGCGGTAACCAACTCGGGCGGAGGCTTCTGCATCGACGCTCCCGGTGACACGGATGTGTACGTGTACGTACCCGGCAGCGAGCCGGTGATGGTGCATACCCCCGCAACGGGCAACTGCTCAACCGGCGGCTGCGCCGACGCGGTGATCGAACTGGGTGGCGCCGATGACGGCGACTTGGTCGGATGGATCAGCACCGACAACACGGCCGAAGGCGTGAAGACGCATAGCGAGAAGCTGGACAGCATCGCATTGTTCGGTCTCACCGAAGACGATGCCTTCACGTTCAGTACCGCGTCCTTCATCAGCAGCATCCTGCCTCCGGACAGCTACAAGGTGCTGACCGATGAAGAACTCAACTACAACTGGCGCGATGCAACCGCGTCCATGACCATTTCGTCGCTTGACCCGGGTACGCCGGGCACGGTGGCCGCGTTGGCCACGTCCGCCAATCTGTATCGGTGGACCGAGCTGAATGGTCTGTATGCGCCCGATCCGTGGCTGTACACGCTGTTCCTGCAGGATCCGGTCCTGTACACGAACAACTTGGACGATTTGGTCGAGTTCGCGTGGCCGGGTGGCGCCGATATTGGTGCCTTTGACGCCAGTGTCGACCTGCCCATTGCGGTGAACGTGACGAATCCCGTCATCACGGCCAAGGGCATTGGCAACACCATGAGCGAGATTGACCTCACCCAGGCGTTGACCATCACGTGGACCCCGAGCGGTATCGGCGATGCCGAGGCGATCTTCCTGATCACCACGGAGGCCCGCGACGGATCGGCCGAGGCCACCAAGGGGCTGGCGGTCCGTGCTGCGGACGACGGGTCGTTCACAGTTCCGGCATCCGCCATGAGCCAGTTGCTCGCGGACCCGGCGAAAACAATCACCGGAACCTACTACAAGCAGGACTTCGAGGCTGTCCGTGTGGTCATGGGTGCCATCAGCGTGCCGCTCGTCGGCGGCGGTTACGGCGAAGTCGGTGTCGACGCGCGCAGCAACTGGGTGCGCGGCAAGTACGAACACCAAACCTACTAGCGAATCCACGCGCTGACCGCGCGTGAAGCGAGACACAGAGCGGCCGCGGCCTCCCGGAGACGGGGAGCCGCGGCCGCCTTCATTTTGTCCAGAAGGGAGGGGGGCATTTCGGGTTCAAGTGATGTATCATGGCGTCCTGTCGCGCGGGAGGTGTGAGCGGCAAGGGAAGCGAAAGGAACAGCGGCCATGGCGAGTATGGAAGTTGGCGTGTTGACGGGATTGGGATTGGACAACGACCCTTTCGCCCATGTGGCGGAGTTCGGGTTGAAGACGTGCCAGTTGTGCAACTGGAATCCGGCCGTGTGGTCGGACGCACGGGCCAAGGAAGTGAAGGCCCAAGCCAAGAAGGCGGGTGTACGAATCGCGGCGGTCTGGGCCGGGTACACGGGGCCGGCCGTGTGGGATTTCATCGACGGGCCGTCGACCCTGGGTTTGGTGCCCACGAAGTACCGCAAGAAGCGGGTGGCGCAACTGAAGCAGGGCGCGGATTTCGCCGCTCGCGCGGGCGCTCCCGCGATTATCACCCATGTGGGCTTCATCCCCGAGAATCCGGACGACCGGCTGTACGCGCCGACGATTGAGGCGCTGCGCGACGTGGCCGCGCACTGCAAGAAACGGGGTATTGGGTTCTGGTTCGAGACGGGTCAGGAAACGCCGGTCACCCTCTTGCGCACGTTCGAAGACATCGGACTCCCGAACCTGGGCATTAATCTCGACACGGCGAACTGCATTCTCTACGGGAAAGCAAATCCGGTAGATTCGTTGGACGTGTTCGGGAGGTTCGTCCGCAATCTGCATGCGAAAGACGGGCTCTACCCGACGAATGGGCGTGAACTGGGCAAGGAAACAGCCATCGGGAAGGGCAGAGTCGAATGGTCGAAGCTGTTTCGGCGGTTGAAGGATGTGAAGTTCAAGGGCGACGTGATCATCGAGCGGGAGATCTCGGGTCCGCGCCAAGCCAAGGACATCCGCAAGGCGGTGACCTATCTGCGCCGCATCATTGGGAGGCTGTAAGCGAATGAGTAAGGATACACACCAGGGTGAATGGGTCGTATCGCGCAGGACGTTTCTCACCTATTCCGGTGCGGCACTGGGGATGCTGGGCGGCGCGTCTGGGTGCGCGGCACTTGGCGAAGGCGCGGGGAAGTCTCTGGCACGGTTCGGCATCGCTACGGACTGTCATTTCGCGGACCGCGAACCCGCCGGCGTGCGGTTCTATGTGGAGTCGCTCGACAAGCTGGCCGAGTGCGTCGATCTGATGAACCAGGAGAAGGTCGACTTTCTCGTGGAGCTCGGCGACTTCAAGGACCAGGATTCGCCTCCTGAGGAAGCAAAGACGCTCGAGTACCTGAAACGCATCGAAGCCGTGTTTCAGCAGTTCGACGGACCCAGGTATCACGCGCTCGGTAACCACGACATGGACAGCGTGTCGAAAGAACAGTTCATGGCGGCGGTGACGAACACGAAGATTCCGCCGGAACGCACGTACTACTCCTTCGACTCCAAAGGGCTGCACGTGGTCGTGCTCGACGCCAATTTCACCAACGACGGCACGCCTTACGATCACGGCAATTTCAATTGGACCGACGCCAATATCCCTCAGGAGGAACTCGACTGGCTGAAAGCCGATCTGGAGGCCTCGAAACGTCCCGTCGTGGTTTGTCTTCACCAGTTGCTGGACGCGCCCGACGAAGGCGGCAGCGTGTACATCCACAACGCGTCTGCCGTGCGGTCGGTGATCGAAGCCTCAGGGAAGGTGCTCGCCGTGTTCCAGGGACATCATCACGAGGGAAGCCATTCGTGCATCGAGGGCATCCACTACTACACGCTCAAGGCCGTAGTCGAAGGTTCGGGCGCGGAGAACAACGCCTACGCCATCGTCGACGTGCGTCCCGACGGACTCATCGAGGTGACCGGCTACCGCCGGGTCGCCACGAAGGCCCTTGAACCGGCCGCGAGCCCGGTCTGAGGAGAGGGCTTCACTCCTTCTCCGCACGCGGATGCACTTCGAAGGCCAACGCGGGGGCGTCGCTGTCTCCAAAGTCGCCACGGAACAGCAGGGGCAGACCGTCGGTCACGCTCTTGGCAAGGGATAGTTGCGCATCCAGAGGCATACGACCCATGGGTTCAAGCGCAACCTTCCACGCATTCTGCGAGAGCGCTATGCCATCTGGGGCTTCGGCGCGCACCGTGCCTGTGACGGGCTTGTCGCCGAAATTGTAGATCCACACGCGCATGGCCACGGTCTCACCCGCGGGCACCGTGCGCAGGACGTCGTGCACCCAATTCACGTTGCGGATGACGGGTTCGCGTTCCCATGACTGAACCTGCATGACAATGGACGAGGCGGCTCCGTCGCGCCGCACGCTTGTGCGCGCGGGTGTGATGTCGATGTCGTTCAGGTTGTCCTTGGGCAACACGACGAACACGGGCGCGCCGCCTAGCTCATCGGGTGTTCCCTTGATCGGTCGCCCCAGGTAGTCGTAGGCCGCCTCGACCGGTACGTGCGGCAGCGGCCAAGGCACCTTCGCCAAGCCTCGATTCGGCCAGTCCGCCTGCCGCTCCGCCCAGCACACCAGCACGTCGCCTTCCCGGCCGTTGGGTCGGCCTCGGAAGGCGATCACGTTCACGTCCACGCCGGGCGTCGAGCCAGTGTCGATGCGTCCAAGACATTGCGCACCGGCGAGCAACCGGCCCATTGCCGCCAGGGCTACGTAACTCGGGCGCGGGGTCATGTCTTTGCGCAGCAATCCGAATTGAACCGTGCGCTGACCTTCCATGTAGTCGCCGAGAATGAAGTGAAAGTGGCGGGAAGAACCCGCGAACTGGCTCAAAGCGTAGGCCTGGGCCATGTACTGTGCTTTGAGCACGGCGTTTTCGTGGATGTAGTCGCCTAGCTCGGAGTCAGGGTCCGCTTTCATGCCGCGGTCGGCTTCCGTAACCCACATGGGCCGACCGGACGCCGCGTCGCGGGCGTGCTCCCACAACCTGTCGTAGGAGTGGGGCCAGTCGTAGGTGTGGAGGTTGTAGGTGTCGTAATAGGGCCAGGTTTCATTCGCCAGGATACCGTCGGTCAACACTTCGCCGTTGATGCCGCCCAGCGGATTCCAGCCGACCGTCAGATCCGCGTCGCCCGTTTTGAAGCCGAGGTACGCTGCCTTCTGCAAGGAACACAGGGCGTCGATAGGAAAGGCCCCGAAGTTGTGGGCGTTGCCTTCGTTCCAGGGTTCCCACGCCAGCACGCGGCCCTCGAAGCGTTTGGCCATGGCTTCACAGAATCGGTACACGTGGCGCAGGTCGCGGTCGAGGGTTCCCGTGTCTTCGTCGACGGTGACAGCCCACTTGGGCATGATGTGGAAGACCTGCAACACCTTCAGTCCGGCCTCGAACTGGATATCGGCCATGTCGTCGTACTTGGTGTGGGGCACGAAGGTGCCTTGTTCGATTTCGACCTCGCGCCAGTGGATGCGGTCACGAATCCAGTTCGCGCCCGCCAACGTCGCCAGGCTCACTTGGTCGCGCCGGACCCGGTCGAATTCGGCGCCGTCGATCTTCCCGATCTGGTCGTACCACGAGAGCGCGCCGTCGATGCAAATGGGCGAATCCTGGGGGACTGGTTCCGCGAAAGGCGCCAGCACGGCCGCCGTGGTCCAGTCCACCATTTCGCCCGCCGCGTCGAGGAATTCGACCCGATACCACCCAATGTTGAGGGCACCCGCAGCTACGCGCGCCTTCCCTGCGTCGGTGGCTCCTTTGGCCATCGTCTCGAGCGTGTCGTTCAACACACGGAAGACGACGCCCCCATCCGGCGCGGAGATCTCGAAGTCTTCGTTGACGAGGAAGATGTTGCCGGGGTGATGGGGGAGGGGCTGGGGGATGCCGCGCGGGATTGCCGGTTCGACCATGCCGTCCTCCGACGCGTGCACCGGAATCGAAATAGCGGCGACTACGACTGCTGTGAGCACCAGGCTACGTTCCATGATCATTGATACTTCTCCGGGTGTTCGAGGGCGTGTCGGTCCAGCCCGTCCATGATGGCCGTCATGCTGTCGCGCCAGCGATGGTCGGGGATGTCTTCCGTGATGCCCATGATGATGCCGCGCGTCGAGTCCACTTCGTTCAGCATGTCGACCGTCTTCTGTTCCACCGCCGCGTCCGATTGCAGATGAACCGATGACGGGTAGTTCAACCACAACAGCTTGTCCGGCCACGCTTCGCGCGCGTCGCCCAAGGACATGTCCGTATCCGGCGCGGGCGTGAACGCCTCGATATAGTCCAGGTCCGTGCCGGCGATGGCGTCGGCCAGCAGCCGGCAATTGGCGTCGAAGTGGCACCCGATCAACTTGCCGTGCTTGTGGAGGACTTCGGCGGCCTCGTTGTAGTGGTCCACGTAGTAGTCGTTGAACACATCGAGACCGATGATTTCCGGCGTTACATTGCCGCCATAGTTGACGCACAGCGTAGGCGATTCGGCCACAATGGGGTAGATCTTGCGGCGGTTCGCCACGTTCGCCTCGTAGAGTTTCAGCATCTCGTCACGGTTCGTCATCCATTCGATGGCGAAGGTGGTGGTGTCGAACGCGCCGCCCGACACCAGGTCCTGGAAGGGCTCCAATTCCAACCCCGCGCGCATAATGCCGTCGCCTCCGAACTCCTCTTCCTTCTTGGCGAAGGCGTCGTAGGCGGGTTCGTAGACTTCGTCCTCGATAAGGAACAGCAAGGCCTTGTAGTCGTCGGGCGTCTTGAAGAGGTGTTCGTGCCGCCACGAGGTGAAATCCGCCGGTTCGGATACCGTACTCAATGTACCCACGGGCGTTTCGTAGGTGGTGCGCACAAGGCGCTTGCCGCCTTCCCGGTAGACGGCCTCCGATACCTTCACGTTTGGTCGGTGCGTGTGGTACACACCCATCCGATGCACGATGCACAGGCCCCGGTTGCGCAGCGCGCGTTCGGCCGCGCATTGAGGGAACTTGTACTCGTAGATGGAGAAAGGCACGGTCTTCAGGCATTCGCCATGCAGGACCCGTTCGATGCGTTCGCGAGGCGTCATTGCGGTCTCCTCCGGGGGTCAGGACCCCTCGCGCTTGGCTTCCTCGCCATCCACGCATTTCGGCTTCTTGACGACGAGTTTCCCATCGTACTGCTTCGTTTCGGGATCCCGCTTGCTCGTGCCGAGGAGCAGTTGCTTGTCATCCAATCTCGCGATGCCCACCGAGTAGTTCGGCTCGTATCGGCCCGCGAGATTGAAGGCCTCGTCGCATTTCAGCAAGCCCTTGCGCTCCTCGTAGCATCCGAACCACCAGTGTCCGTCGAAGAACTCAGCCGTCTGGATACCCAGATTTGTTTGGCCGCTTTCGATGACGTGGCGTTTCACGAACGTCAGGTCTTTGTCGTATTCGTACGCGTAGTTCTGGTTGTGCGTCTTCGGCAGGCCACCGACCACGATGAACCGCTTGTCGTGGTACGCCATGCCACCCGCGCCATGCACCAACTCGGGTGCGGGTTTCTTGGACAGGAGTGTCAGGTCCTTCGCGTCGTACACGTAGATCCAGGAGTCGGCTTTGCCGGGTTCCTGGTTGAACTGGCCCAGGTTGACCGCCACGTAGACCTTGCCGTCGTGGTACGTGAGGTCGCCTTGATGGCTTGGCGCCTTCACCTGATTGAGGATGTTTCCTGACAGGTCCGTCTTCACGATTTCGACGGTGAACGACCAGTAGATGGCCTTGCCCGGTTCCACGGCGACGCCTTGCAGGTGTCCTCCGTAGGCGCCTGGACAGGCGACCGCGAAGTCGTCCGCGACGTTCCCGGCCGCGGCCATCGTCATACACGCCACAAACAGCAAATTCGCCATGGTCCGTCTCCCCTAAGAAAGCCAACACAAGCCCATATGCAGGATAACCATGATACAGCACCCACGGGGGTGATGAAACTGAGGTGTCCAAGCTTCCTTCTACGGTTGTGTGAACGACAGCACGGCCACCGCACCCGCCGGTAGCTCAAGGGTGACGGCGCTATCCTGGGCGGTGAGGACGTACTCGGCCCCCGTCACGATGGCACGACCGGCACATGGCCCCCACATGGTGACCATGCGCGTGGCTTTCGGGTCCTGCGTCTCGCCCTTCTCGGTCTTCGTGACGCCGAGGTTGTTGAAGAGCCCGACCAGGAATCCGTCGGGCGTCCGTGCCTGAATGCAGCCCACTTCACCCTCGATCCGAAACGGGAGGGCGCGCCCAACGGCCTCCAGGCACGGGCGAACATCGTCAGGCCCCGTGTACACGAGAACTTGCGGACCCTCCACATTCGTTCGTTGCGATTGATCGGCGTCGAGGAATACGACCACTTCGTAGCCCGACATCAATCGCCGAGGCGCTTCCGCCGACAGGACGTCGAAGCACCCGATCCAAGGAGATGGCGTCAGATTGTGAGCGTCGCCGCCTAGCCGCCTGTTCTGCGGAGCGTATACCAGAGACGCGAATTCGCGTAGCTTCACGTGGCACGCGTCGGGCGCGGCAATCCCGAACACTTGATCTCGGTGGCCTGCAACATAGGCCCCGTCGATACCGAATAAGCCGGGCGGGAGCACGATGGCGGCAGGGGTGATAGGCGCGACGCCCCGGAGCTTCCCTGTTTCGTCCATGAACTTCTTCGTGAGAAGGCCGTACTCCGCA
>JAAEQP010001470.1 GCA_024231375.1 bacterium
CCCAACCGGCCCGGAAGCTCCTTGTCCAAAGCATCCGACAGTTCGTTGACAAGCCGCACGACCCACGCCGACGGCACGCCGCCGTGGGCGTCGCAGAACGCTTGGCACTCCGCACATTCGCACGGCTGGGACCCGTCGTTCTGCCCGACCCACACCGTGGAGATGTGGGGGTTCTTGCGCGCGTAGTCGACGGTGCGGTCAATGACGTAGCGGCGGGCTTCTTCGTTGCTCAGACACATGCCCCACGTATGGCCAACAGGTTCTTCGCGTTTCCCATCGACCAGGGCCATCCAGTCCGGATGCGCCTTGAGCACGTTCCCCTTCACCAGACGCTGGAACGTGTGCATGTCGGGCCCTTCGGCGACGGTCGTCCCATACTCCGCCCCAAGCGGCGCCCACAACGTGATCATGGACACCCGGTTCCGCGCAAGCCACGCCCGGTCGTAGCCATTGCCTGCGTTCAGCTTGCGAGTCACGATCGGCGGCGCGTAACGATAGCCCTCCGAAGGACTCGGGATGTCGCGCAGTTCAGGGCATTTGGTGTACGTCGGCGTGTACCATCGCACCCCGAGACCATGCAAGAACTCGTACGTCGCGTGCAGCGCGCCCAACGGGCTCCCGCCCGCCAGCAGCAGCACGCCGTCCTCGGGTTCGATGAGCAGTTCCTGTTTCGCCAGTTCGTCGAATCGGCTACGTTGCAGGCTCTCGGGCATCCGTGCGTTGAAGCCTATCGCCACGGCGGCCTCGCCGTCCCACTCGTCTTCCAGCAGAACCGGCAACCGCGCGCCGCTGATGCGCTCAAGGTGGTCCACCAGTTCATCAGCCGCAGTCCAATGGGCAGGCTGCGCCTCGCGCGACAACACGACCGCGTAATTGGGCTTCCCGTTCTTCACGAGGAACGTGTCGTCATCGCCCAGTTCGTCGACGGGTGGTGCCATGCGGCCAAGGGTGAGGCGGACTTGGAAATCCTCGCCTTTGCCGAGCGGCACGCCACCTTTCCAGCCCGTCGCCGCGTGCCCGCCCCCATATCCACCGTCGCGGACCATATGCGCCCGAAGTAACGGCCGGACCGCGTCGCTGTTTGTGAACAACTGGGTGTAGTAACAGCCTCGCTCAAGGTCGAGGCCGTCCACCGGCAACCACCCTCTTCCCTCGTTGAGGTCACCGACCTTGGTCGATCCCGAGCCGCGCAACTCCTTCGCGCTGTCGTACACCTGAACGTGAACCGTGTGACCCGCCACGGCGGCGGGATTGGTCACGACGCAGTAGAATTCCAGGCGCGTACACCGGCTCCGATAGGGGACTGTGAAGTGCTGGACCGCTACCCCCTCGAAGGCTTCGACGGGCGATTCCGGGGCGTAGGTGGTCACAACTTCCGCCGAGACCACGGCTCCAAGCAGCACCAAGCATCCGACTCCAACCGATACGCACCGTACGTTCACGTTCTCTCTCCCCGGATTGACGTCCCACGCCATGAAGGCGGCATGATACCATGACGAAGCGCTTGGAGACTGCGGTGCATTGCGCTCAAATACCGCTGTGAGGTAAGATGAGGCCCTGACATCGGTGTCTGATTCGTTCGCGATCCAAATCCCTAAGGAGACTCCCCATGAGATTCAAACTGCAAGGCGTTCTTCCCGCACTTCTGACGCCCTTCACCAAGGGCGGTGTCTCCGTCGATTTGGATTGCGCTGCCGCGCTCGCCACGCGCCTCGCCGATCAGGGCGTCCACGGACTGTTCGTGGCCGGCACCACGGGCGAAGGATTGCTCCTGACACTCGACGAGCGCAAGCGCCTGCTGGAAACCGTCATCGCGGCCGTAGGCAAACGCGTGGCCGTTATCGCCCACACGGGGTGCCTCGATACGGCGTCCACCATCGAACTGACCCAGCATGCGGCCAAGGCCGACGCCAAGGCCGCCGGTGTCATCACGCCCGGGTTCTACTCCTACGACGACGACGCCCTGAAACGCCATTACGTGACGGTGGCCAAGTCGGTGCCGAAGCTGCCCATCTTTCTCTACAACCTGCCCGGTTGCGCCAAGAATGTCCTCTCTTCCAGTCTCATTGTCAGTCTCGCGGAGAAGGTCGACAACATCTGTGGCCTCAAAGACAGCTCCGGCAACATGACGGCCTTGGGCGAGGTCCTGGGCGATGCGCCCGCCGGGTTCAACGTCATCAACGGCGTGGACTCCTACGTGTACCAGGCCCTGCTGAGCGGTGCCAATGGCAGCGTGGCGAGCACGGCCAACGTGTTCCCCGAGCTCTTCCTGGGCATCTACAACAACGTCCGCAAAGGCAATCTCAAGAAAGCGTGGAAGTTCCAGGCCGTGCTGAGCCGGGTGTGCGGTGTCTTCCAGTACGGCGCCATGGTTGCTCGCTTCAAGGAAGCCTTGCGTATGAAGGGTTTCGACCCGGGATACGTGCGCGCGCCCCAGCGCGAACTGACAGCCGGCGAGAAGAAGAGTCTGGCGAAGCAGCTTGACGCGTTGGACCTGCTGTAGGAGGGTTGAAGATGGTGCGTGCTCGCCGCACCCTTGGTGCGCCTCGACACACCCTACGAAGGCGTGCCGCGTCATCCGTTCCGGGGTAGGGTCGACCTCCGCGTCGACCGTCTTCACTACACAGGCACGTCCACCTTCTCGCCCAGGAACTTAGGCTGCGTGCCCAGGATGTACACGTCCAGCACGGCCTTGCACCGGGCCAGGCATTCGCGGATGCGGGCCTTCACGCGATACACGTGAGGCACGTCGGCCGCGTTCATCCCCACGGCGTCGATGCCGAACCGTTGGGCAATGAAGATGGCCCGTTCATTGTGAAACTCCTGCGACACCACCACGATCTCATCCTGTGAGAACACCTTCTTGCACCGCACCACCGAGTCCAACGTCCGGAACCCCGCGTAATCCAGCGTAATGGCCGACGCAGGCACCCCCAGCCCGACCAGCGCCTTCTGCATATCGGTGGGTTCGTTGTACGACTTGTGTCGGTTGTCGCCGCTCACGATGATGTGCTTCACCTTCCCTGCGTGGAGCAGGTCCGCGGCTGCCGCCATCCGGTGCTGGAAGTAGAGGTTGGGTTGGCCGCCCCGCACACGCTTCGAAGTGCCCAGAACCAGCGCCACCGCCCGTTCGGGCACGTCGGCAACGTCGTCGTAGGTACGACCGGACGCGGCACGGGCCACGCCGAAGTGGCATGCCAACATGGTGAGCACGGAACAGACAATCACGCACACGAACGCCAGTAACAGCGTCCGAATGCGCGGCCGCCGCCGCTTCTCCCGCTCCGCGCCGTCGTCCGGCTGGCGGTCCGGGTGCTCACCGTGTTCCATACCCATCTTCATCCCCCGAAGTGATGGCCGGTTGCCGCCGCAGCGATCAGTTTGCCTTCTCCCCCTTCTTCATCCGGTTCCACGCTTCGATGGCCTCCTCGGGCGTAGCAGCCTTGGCGTCGCCGAACACATGGTCGTGCCGCCGCACCATTTTCTCATGGGCCTTGGCCAGTGCATCCTGGACCGTGAACAACCCCTCCGACTCCGCGGCAACGGCCGATGCCATCAGCACGAAGAACGTATCGCCCCATTCCTCGGCCATATGGTCGGCCTTGCCCGAGTCCAACGCTTCCACGTATTCATCGGCCTCTTCCCGCGCGTACCGGCCGAAGGTCGCCGTAGTCTGCTCGCGATCCCACGGACATCCGTCGGGACTGCGCAGGAACCGGGCCAGACGAAGCAGGGCCTCGAACCAGTCTATCTCGTTCTCGGGAGGGGTCTTAGGGAGCGGGTCCATGAATGGCATGTCCTTCCTTGTCATCGGGCTAAAGTCTGCGGCCGAGCGGCCGATAACCGATCCAGGTGCAAGAGGGTACAAGCATGACTGTTCAATGCTGCAAATGCAAGAAAGTCCGTGCTGGTACGCGCTGGGTTCGGTCCGAGAGTGCGGTTGAAGGGCCTGTAACCCATTCGTATTGTGAGGTATGCGCGGATCGGTTTCGGATTCAGATGTTCGCTGAAATCGCGAGCACGAACCGCCCGTGGGCAATCCACTATCTTGGGGATCTGCTCAGTGCGGCCTCCGCGCGCGTGGTGTAGGACTTGGTCCCGCCGGATTCCCCTTATCCCGCCACAGCTATGTCCGCTGCCGTAGAATTCAGTCTTCTCGAAGCTCCGCGGCTCGTCTGGTATCATACGCCCACCGTAGCGCCCTCCGTCCGCCTCATCACACGGTGAAGACGGACCGCTCTGTTTCGGATGGAATGAGGCTGAAGAATGACACTGGTTGTATTCGACATCGATGGGACCCTGACAGCGACCTGCGACTGCGACGCCGATTGCTACGCCGCCGCGTTTGCGGATGTGTTCGGCATCCCTCTCCCCACTACGGACTGGCATGTCTACGAGCATGTGACGGACACCGGCGTGATGGAGGAGGTACTCATGAAGCACCGCGGCACGTCCCCATCCCCCGAAGAGATCGACCTGTTCGAGCGGACCTTCGAAGCGAAACTCCGGGCCGAGTACGCGGCCAATCCGGGTGCCTTCGGCGAGGTCCCTGGCGCCAAAGCACTGCTCGACGACCTCGCGCAACGCGAGGGATTCCAGGTCGCCCTGGCAACCGGGGGCATGCGGCGGTCGGCCCAATACAAACTCAGCGTCGCCGGGATCGATGCCCAGCGCTTGCCGGGGGGGTATGCCAACGACAGCATTTCGCGCGAAGGGATCGCCCGACATGCCATCGCGGCGGCCTCGAACGGCAACGGCGCCGACGACGTGGTGTACGTGGGAGACGGGGCGTGGGACGCGCGGACCTCGGCGGCACTGGGCATGCGGTTTGTCGGCATCACCCACGAATCGTGCCCCGACCTGTTGCGGGCAACCGGTGGAACGGTGTTCATCCCCGACTACGCCGACCTGGAGGCCTTCTACGACGCGGTTCGCGCGGCCAGCGTGCCGGTAGTGCCCGGCTGCTGAAGACCGGGGACGGTGGAGCTGTTGAGAAAGCCGTCTGCGTGCGAAAGGACAAGCGAAAAACCGGGACTGTACCAAGCGGAGTCCGCTGCAGGCGGACGCAGACGGGACTGTCCCAGGTCTTTTCGCGGGCTGCGCGCCACGACTGAGACTCTTCCAGCAGCTCCACAGACACGTTTCGCTCGAAGACTCGCTCGCTTGAGTCACTCCCCGCTCTAGCCTATTTCCACCAGCGCAAGGCCAGGGGGTCCTTGGATTTGGAGGCCAGGTCCAGCGAGAACCGAAACTCGCCCGGAACCTTCGACACCTTCACAAGCAAGGTGTTGCGGCCCTGTTTGATGAACACTTCCTCTTCAAACGCGTTGAGGACCGTGTGGGGTCGGTGTTCGCCATTCTCGAACACTAGCTTGCCGTTCATCCACACCTTGGTCGCGTCCTGCACCCCGAGTTTCATCGTAGCCAATTGGCGCACGTCGCAGTAAAACTCGGCATAGGCGTAGGCCGTGCCATTGTCGAATCGGGGATAGTACTCGAAGATGGGCGTCAACACCGCCTGCAAATCGATGATGTGGTCGTCTTCGGCGCGCGAATACCAGCGCTTCCATTCGATGGGCCGGTACCAGCCCGGGTACGTGGCCTTGAAGTCGAGTTTCTGCTCGGGGGGCAGTGCCCGATTGTGGCCGTCGTCACCCCAGTTCGGGAACATGCCGATCACGTTCCACAGCCGCGTACGATCCGTCTTCTCGCGGCGTAGCCAATCCACGGCATGTTGCGCGATTTCGGCCGGTTCCGAAGACGGTACGGACCGCCGCGAGAAATGCTTCAGCATGTTCACGAACAGACAGTCGGCAACCGGATCCTCGCCAAGGTTCTCCAGGAGGCGCAGGTGCGTGAACACAATACGTCCGCTCCCGAACCGGCGCACCAGAATGTCGCTCCCCCACCACGTGGTCTCGCCCATCATGTAGTTGCCGTCGGCGATAGGCGTGGTGTCGAAGGTGCCGCAGATGTCTTCGTCGCTGGTCTCGACAAACGTCTTGGCCGGCACCACGTTCCGGTAGGTCTGACGCATCAGGCAGCGTGCGGGCAAGTCCTCGAAGACCGGATGCAGCTTCACGTAGTGATACATGCCCAGGAACGCACCAACCGAATCCTTGTTGGTCGCCATCAGATCTTCATCGATCCGTTCGGCCAGGTCGTTCCAGTCGTCGGGCGGACCAAACATGATTGCTACCGCGCCGCCCCGTACCGCGGCCAGTGCCGCGAGCAGTTCAGCTTCGGGATACGCACGGATGGTGTTGGCCAAGGGCGGGATGATGTGGACCGGCGCTTGGACGGTTCCCTTCTGAGCGTACTGCATGCAACGGTCGACCCATTGCTTCTGGGGATCGGCGACGCGGACTTTGATGTCCGTCCGGTCCGGACGCTGATACACCCGAAATTCAAGCGCGTTCTCGGCCAGGACCGTCCTGCCATCCATCATCCGCACCACGAATTTGTGCGTACCGGCGGAACCGGACGCCGAGATCTTGCCGGACCAAAGCTCGCGCCCGCTACGCGGGATCTTCACATTGCGCTTCTTCTTCCAGAGCACCTGGTTGGTCGGCCCAACCACCTGCAACGACAAGTCCGCGCGGCCATCCACGCGCGACTCGTTGACCATGGTCACCGTGACCGACACTTCCTCGCGCGGGGCGAGATTCGTACGCGGCGCCTGAATCAACGGGCGCAACGGCGCCTGCACGGCCTTCATGGTTTCAAACACGGGTTTAGGCCGCCGCCACCGGTCCAACACGCCCGCACAGAACTCGTGGCCTGCGTCGCACAACTGGGTGTAGCAATAACCGGCCAGTTTGGCGTTGGACATGATCGCGTTGATTTGATGCCGGGCCGCATCGCACTGCAGTTCGCGTGCGGCCGCTGTGAACCCGGAGAAGTCCCCGAAGATCCGGTCAAGGCCTCGCTCGGCGAACCCTTGCTCGGCATGATCCAGCATCCGTTTCAGAAACTGTGCGTCCTTGAGACGGTCCGCGTCGTCGCCGTACTGAGCGATGACGTCGGCCAGGTCTTCCATACCGCCAAACCCGAATTCCGAGAGGAAGAACAGCAGGTTGGGGTCGCCGCTGTGCCGGTAGTACAACTCGATCTCGTGGTCCACGGGCGCGCGCTGGTAGATGTGAAGGTCGTCGTACGTCAGCAACTCGTCGTGATACGGCCGCATGTAGCGACCGGGCTCGCGCGTGGCGTTGACGCCACCGGAATCGTCGATGATCACGCGGCTCGGGTCCAGGCTCCGGGCCAGGCGGCACAGGTCTTCTTTCACGATCTGGGCCCCGCCATTCACCACGTACCCGGCGTTTCCGGACTCGTTCAGCATGCCCCAAATCACGACGCACGGATGGTTTCGGTCGCGCAGGATCATCTCGCGGACTTCCCGTTCGCACCGATCCTTCATCCATCGCGACTTCTTGATCCATCCGATGGGAGGCTCTTCGTACACCATGAGCCCCAATTCGTCGGCCAGTTCCAGCGTGATCGCCGGGGCCGTCTTGATGTGCAACCGAATAAGGTTGAACCCGGCTTCCTTGGCCAGTTCCAGTTCCTTGCGGGCCAACTCAGGCGACTCAGGGGCGACCAAGGACCGCGCGTAGTCCGGCTGATGCAGCACGCCTCGTAGCAGAATGGGCCGGTTGTTAAGGTAGAAACGGTCTTCCTTCACGGTGAACTCGCGCATGCCGAACCGTGTCTCCACGGCATCGACCACGGTCCCGTCCTGGAGCAACTCCGTTCGTAACGTATAGAGACGCGGGGTTTCGGGCGACCACGCTTTGAAGTCGGGGAAGTTCACCGTAAGGGGGCCAGGTTCGCCGGAAGCGGCATGGTCCGTGTCCAGGATCGACACCCGGACCTCGTCCCCGTCCGTTGCATCCACAGCCACCGTGATTCGTTTTCTGCGCAGATCGGGTTGGATGAACACATCGTTCACGTGTGCCGTTGGCAGGCCCACCAGCCGAACGTCGCCCCAGATGCCTGCAAACGAGAAATAGCCCTTCTCCTTTGCGGAGGGGATTTCGTTAGGCCGGAAATCACCATATCCATCCGGGCCATGTGGGTCGATGAGGCGCACGGCGAGGAGGTTTGAGTCGTCGAACCGCAGGGATTCGGTGGCGTCCAGCGAGAACGGTGTGTACCCGCCTTCATGGTCCCCGATGCGGGTTCCGTTCAACCACACTTCCGCGTAGTAGTCGGCGGCATCGAACTCGATCATGGCAACGCGGTCGCGCCAGGATTCATCTACCGTGCACTCGCGGAAGTACCAGCCGACCCCGTCGTAATCGGGCGCCCACAGATCCCAAACACTGGGGACCTGGACGTCCAGGGCGTCTGGAAGACCCTCGCCCCGGAACCAGTCCTTCTTGAGACCTTCGTCCTCGGGGTCCAGGACCAGCCGCCAGTCCCCATTCAACGTTAAACTGTGTCGCGTTTCAGCCATGCTCTCTCTCGTGCCGTTGGGAATGCTGAATGGTACTCGGCTTACGCCCTGCGCTTCAAGGTGCAACTGTCAATGGAGGTCTGCCTGAAGAAGTAATGCAATCTCGCCGAGGCTCACAGGTATCCGAGAGTCTCCAAGGCCTCGCGCATTTGTGGCGTGAGTTCGTCTGCCTCCAACGCCTCGGGCGGGGGCACATACCACACGTAGACGGCGAACCGCCTTGGAAGGCGCCCCGGGTCAAAGGCGTCAGGCCCTGCCAACAGATCGATCGGGGCTAGGGGGGTGTCCGGCAGCGTTCGTTCTCCGTCCAACTCCCGCAAGAACAGGTGGGCGGCATCAAGCGGTTCTTCGTCGCACTGCAATTGGATGGTAACCGGTTCGTCGGGGGCGACGTCCACGCAAAGATGGGCACTATCCTGAGGATACTCGTAGAGGCCGTCGAAGTACTGGAGCATGTCATCCCCGTCGCGAACCTTACGCCACCGTGCGGGCACGTTGCCGGTCTCGGCTAGGGACGGCATGCCGAAACGGAAGGAGAGCAGTCCCCCATTCGCCGTGATCTCCGTCAGTTCGTCGACGTATCGGACCTCGTGGCCTCCAATGTGAGCGGCCTTGACGGTACCACTGACATTCCGGCGCGTGGCGCCGTCGTTGGTAACCAGGATGTGAAGCCCGCTGCCCCCGCGGGCCGCCATCCGATCGGCGTGGAACGCGAGCGCTTCGCCCGCGGGGGGCGCCGTGGCGATGGGCTTGACCTCACCGGGATCGTCCACCAGGTCGTACCACGTGCGCCGATTCCCGTCCGGTTCGTGGATGTATTTCAGGCGCGTCGTTTTGGACGACCGCATCACGCGCGACTCGAGCTTCAGCGACGCGAAGCCTGCGCGGGGTGTGATTTCAGCGCCGGCCAGATGTGGGAGGAACGACAGGCCCTGGAACCGCGGGTCCGAAGAAGCGCCAACCGCATCAAGGACGGTGGGGGCAACATCGACCATCTCCACGAGTTGCTCCCGCACCGCGCCGCCGTGGGTATTCCCCGGCGTCTTGATCAACAAGGGGACCCGAAGCTGTTCCTCAAACAAGGTCCTGCCGTGTGTGATTCCTCCGTGCTCCCAGAACTCCTCTCCGTGGTCGGACAGGAGGATGACGTATGTGTTGTCGTAGAGCCCTTGGGCCTTCAGCGCATCCATGAGCCGGCCGAACTGGGCGTCCGCGTAAGCGATTTCGCCGTCGTACCGCTGGCGGGTGTGTTCTCGCTGTGCGGCCTCGTCGGCGTCTTCGGCGATTGGCGCGACGAAGCGTTGGGCGTACGGTTCGGGCGGATCATACGGTTCGTGAGGCGCCATGGTATGGACGTAGAAGAACCACGGGCGTCCCGCGGCGTTGTCCAGTGCGGGGAGAACCGCGTCAATCACGGTCTCGTCCATCACATGCGCCCAGTCGCCTTTTACCACATCGGCGTAACGCATGAAGTCGTGACCGAACCCCCACACGGGGACGCAGTTCACATTGCTCATGAATCCTTGTGTCTCGTACCCGGCTGCCCCGAGATCGGACGCGAGTGACGGAAGGCCCGGGCGCAGCATGTCGGGTCGGTCCTCCGCGCCATGCACACCCGGATAGGTGGACGTGAGAAGCGATGCAACGGACGGCCGGGTCCACGATGACTGCGGGGTCAGATGCGTGAATCGTACGGCGTCTTGGGCGAACGCGTCGATGTTAGGAGACACGTCCTTCTCGTAACCGTAGCAGCCGAGATGGTCCAGCCGCAGGGTGTCTATCAGGTAGATGAGCACATTGGGCGGTGCGTCCGCGGGGGCGACCAATTCACAAGTACTCACATGGAACGCGCTGGGACTCGTCAGGCTCACGCGACACGCACCCTCGTGCGCGGCCATGTCGAAGCGCCAATCGAACCAATGGCGCTGGGCGTCCGTCTCGACCTCGTGGGCGATGGTCTCCCCTACCTGAACAACAGCCGTGATCGGCGCGGCGCCAGGCAAGACACCGATCCGTAGCGCCGCGCCCTCGGAAAGGAGGCCCAACTCCGCCACGCAGCCCACGCCACTGGGCACTCGGCGCGCATCCCGCCATTCGTCTTCAAGCTCTGCGCGCACCTTCGGAAGCGACTCGATACTGACCGGGGTCTGCACGGAGCTACCGGGTTGGCTACATCCAGCGAGAGCAGCCAAGGCGGCGAGGCCAATCCAGAATCCACAAGGGCGTTTCATTACCAAGGTCTCCGAGAAGGTCTTCGGTTCGACGGTGCGCCGGTTCAGCCCACGCGCACAGCACAAGTGTAGCACCAATTGCCACAGTCAGGGAAAAGCGGCCAAGGCAATCGCAGTTGATTGCAGGGAGGCAGTCATGCCGAGTCCCGGAGGGACGGTCGAATCGCCATGAAGTCAAGAGCCGCGTCTGGCTGAATCCGGCCCTCCTTTCACGGGACTGGCGGGTACCGGAGGCGGCTCCGGCTCGTCTCGATCCTCATGTCGGGCGATTCCCCCGCAGCTTCTGGTGCGATTGCCTTGGAAAACGGGCCGCCCGCGTCAGAACACCGAGCCGCCCGTTACCGGAATGTTCGTGCCGGTGACGTAGTCGGCTGCGGCGGACAGGAGGAAGGCCACCACGCCAGCCACGTCGTCGGGTGACGCGTTGCGCTTGAGGGGTGATTCGTCGGCGCTGGTCTGAACGACCATGGGGGGGAGGTTCTCGAGAAACGCGGTCTCCACCATCGAAGGGGACACGGCGTTAATGCAGATGCCCTTGGGCGCGTACTCCGCCGCCAGTGATTTCGCCAGGCCCAGCAGCGCGTACTTCGCCGTGATGTAGGGCGAAACGCCGGCCGGCGGCTTCGCCACCGTGTAGCTCGTCAGCACGAACACCACCTTGCCTATTCCGTCCCGGGCCATGGTGGGAAGGAACGCCTTGAGCACGATCGTCGCCGCGCGCACTTGCACGTCCCACTGCATCTGGAAATCTTCCCAGGCGGTCCTCCGGAAGGAAAGGGGCGCCGGCCGCGGGGCCGCGAGATGAACCACATGCGTCGGATGGCCGTATCGGCTACGCACGTGGGCGATCAAGGCTTCTACGTCGTCCGTGCGCGACAGGTCGGCCCGCACGGGATCGAGGACGGACGATCGCAGGTCGCCGCGGAGGCGTTCGAGCTTCTCCAATCCCTCGTTGTACTGGGCGACGATACACAGTCGGTTGGAGTCGATGGCGCGGATAACGGCGTTTCCGATATCCGAAGAAGCCCCGAGAATCAGGCAGATACCCGTGGTACCTTCCGGCACGGACTTTCTCACCGCTTCAGGCATGGGCCACGTCCCCCTTCCCCGGTACGAGGTCATCAGGGTTGCCTGCAGTTATCCCGCAACGCACTGAAAGGCGCTACGGCCCGTCTCCGTGCATTGTCTACATGCGATTCTAGCACCGCCCCCGGACCGGCGCAACGGCTCGCCGTAGCCAACTCAGCACTTCTCGGTCCGCGGCCCTTTCTCTTACCCTCTCCCGACGGGAGAGGGCAGGGTGAGGGGTCTTGTGCCCGCCGCGGCCATCGCTCGCATCGGGGATTGCCCCGGACGGGCATCCGAATCAGTAGGTGAGGAATGCCGCGAGCAGCATGGCGAATCCAACCAACACCTTGGCCACCAAGCCCAGAACCTTGCCAAGGGCAGCACCAAGTCCGGTCCATGCGGCCTGGTGCGGCTTCTTCTCCATGTGGATGAATTCGTAGAGCGCCGCCCCCACGAACGCTCCCAGGCAAGCGCCCAGCAGTGTACCCACCACGGGAAACCACGGGGTGCCGAACACCGCGCCCGCAAGGCAACCTGCCACCGCCGCAACCATGGTGCCCTTACTACCGCCGAACCGGGCCGCGCCAAATCCGGCGGCCGCCATCTCCAGCACTTCACCGAGGATGGCCAACGTGATCATGACCCCGAACCCCAGCCATCCGAAGTGCTCGAAGCCGGTAACCGCCCACAGCACCGCGCACGCGGCAAGGATGATCCAATTGCCGAACAGCCCGACCAAGTCCAGGACGAGACCGACAAGAATGGCGAGGCCGAACGCGCTCCATCCGAGAATCGCAAGAACCCAGTCCATAGTCTTTCCATGCTCCTTCGCTCATGCCGCGGCACTGCGCCACGCAGCCCTTGTACCAGAATGCCGGTGGGTGCGTCCACTGTGGTAGAATCGGGGCGGTAACGAACCCCACGGAAAGGACCCTACCCTTGAAGGCTACCCTCGAATGCATGGCGTGTGTGCTGCGCCAAGCCCTGCGCGTTGCGCGCGCGGCCACGGACGACCCAGACCTGCACCGACGCATCCTGGACGAAACCGCGAAGCGCGTGCCTGGCATGGACATCAATGGCACGCCCGCTGAGAACTCGCAGTGTGCCTACGAAATCACCTCGGCGGTCACAGGCAACCCCGATCCCTATGGAGACGCCCGGCGCGCTCAGAACGACTTGGCCCTGGCCATCGAAGACGAGATGCGCGATCTCATCGCCGCGAGCGACGATCCTCTCGTCACGGCCCTGCATCTGTCGGCTGCGGGCAACGTAATCGATCTGGGCGTTATGGAGGTGGGCGAGGTGGACATCCGCGCGGCCATCGACCAGGTCTTGCACGAGAAGTTTGCAGTGGAGCACCTTGCCGAATTCCGCGAATCCTTGGCCGCATGCGGCGATCTACTGTTCCTCTTGGACAATGCGGGCGAGGTGGTATTCGACAAGGTGCTCATCGAGGAGTTGCAGAAACACACCAAGGTCACAGCAGTGGTGAAGGGTGCGCCCATCATCAACGACGTCATCATGGACGATGCGGATCACGTTGGTCTCACCGCCGTGTGCGACGTCATCGACAACGGCGGCCCCTTCATTGGATCGCCCCTGAGCCTAATCCCGGATTGGTTCCGTACGCGCATGGAACAGGCCGACATGATCGTCGCCAAGGGCCAAGGCAACTACGAAACCATCGACGATTTCCCCGGAGACGTGTTCCTCATCCTGCGCGCCAAGTGCGAGATCGTCGCCCAGCATATGGGCGTGAAGTACGGACAGGTGGGACTCATCTCGACACGCGCACGCCAAGCGCAGCAAGAAGGGGACTGAGGGGCCGTTGAAGAAGTTGCATGCCCGCAAAGAAACAGAAGCGACAAACGGGGACTGCCAAGTTCCTACGTCCCATTATTGCGCTTCCTAGGGCAACAATGGGTGGCTGTCCCCAGGTTATCGCGGGCTACGCGCCAAGGCCGAGACTTTTTCAACAGCCCTGCTGACTCAAGCGAGCGAGTCTCCGAGCGGCACGTGGCTGTCCCTTTTCTTGAGAAGCACGCCACTAGCTCGGGAGGTCGGTTCCCTACCGGATGAAGTCGAGCAGGCTAGGCTGAATCACGCTGCCCGCGGCACTCAAGGCCGCCTGAAACGCGTTGTTCTGGGCATTCAGGTTGATGATCGTCTCGGCGTAGTCGGCGTCCACCGCGTCCGACAGCAGCTCTTCAAACTGAAGGACGAAATCCTCCAGTTCCACGCTGGTGCGGGTGGTGCGGTTCTCGATGGCGCCTACACGCGCCAGCGATTGATTCAACTGGTCCGCAATCGTGTCCAGTTCCTCAAGCCGGGTCGTTTGCAGGCTCGTCTGGTCGCCCGAGAGCAGATTGTCCCGAATGTCGATGAGGGTCTGGAACAGATCCTGATCGGACGTGAACACGGCGTCGCCGGGCTCGTTCACGTTGACTCGAACCCCGTTCCCGATGGCGGTTTCGATGTACTCGCTGTTTCCCACATACGTGACGGCGGTGATGTCGCCGTCTACATTCCGTGTCACGTCGTAAGGCGGTTCCGTCGTCCGTGAGCCGCCGAAGATGTACCGGCCCGCGGTGAGGTGATTGGCCGTATTGACCATGCCTTCGAGAATCTCGTTGATCTCCTCCGAGATGTTCTCAAGTTGATCGGGTCCGTAGGTACCGCTGGCGCCCTGCAAGGTCAACTCCCGGACACGCCGGATACTCTCGCCCGAACTCTGGATAGCCGTGTCCGTTTCCGTCAGAAACGCGTTGGTGCGGGAAATGTTGTCAATGTACTGTTCCGTCACCGTGATGGTGGTGCGCGTGTTGATGGCGCGCCGCGTGTCGATGGGGTTGTCGGAAGGGTCGTTCACACGCAACCCCGTCGCCAGTTCCTCCTGCAGTTGGAGGATGGCCTGCTGCTGATCGCGCAGATTGTTCAGTGCCCGGTCGACGATAATTCGCTGGGTGATCCGCAAGGCTCCCATGGAGCGGTTATCCTTTCTGGTCCAACAGGGCGGGGGCGCCCCGCTGGGTTCTGTTCTCGGCGCCAGAGGCCGTGTAGTCGCTTGCATTGGCCTCGGAGCAGTGCTGCAACGCGTTCACGCACTGGTCCACCACGCGTAGCGATTGACGCAGCACCCGTCGGTTGCCGCGGACCAGCGCCTGTGTCTCGCTCACGGTCTCACGGATGCGTTTCTGAAAATCGCGCAGGCGCGAACACCACGGTTCGGGCGCCAAGCCGATGAGTTCGCTCATGGTCTGCCGTTCGGGCGGCAACTCCAGGTTTCCCACGATCTGGCGCAGCACGCACATCCGCTCCGCTTCCGCTTCCTTGGCTTCGCGGATCAGGATCTCGAGTGCCGCCGTCTTGTCTTGAAGGTGCTCCATGTTGCGTTGCTGGATCGCCTCTTGCTGGGCCTTGCACACGGCAAGCACCATCTCCTGGCGTTCCAGTTCGTCATCCAGCACGGAGCAGAGTGTGTTAAGCGCCTCGTCCACGGTTCTATCCTCTTCTCTTCATTGGTTATCGGCCGGAATGGCCCATTTCTTGAACTGTGGCCTTGTCGTCCCGCGGGGGGGCTCGTACTCCCGTCGGCGGCCTGTCGCTGAACGGATCTTATCGTGTGGGGCCGGACCCCAACGACCGCTGAATGTCGGAGATGCGAAGCTGCTGCTCGATGGCTCGCGCAATGCCGAGTTGACCGCTCTCGGCAATCTGGCCGGCCAGCGCGTCGTCGAGCATCTCGTCCTGCAACTGCGACTGGAGTCCCAAATCGAACATCCCATCCTTGGGAACGCTCTTGCGCATCTCCTGGAGCAACGTATATACGAAGTAGCGTTCCATTTCTTTGAGGGCAAGCGGCTCGCGGGGGTCGCCTTCCTGGCCGTTGGCAGCGCCCAAGGCATCGGCAACCGGCGTCGCGGGCCGGTACGAGGTCGCCAACGGATTGACGTAAAGCATTACATGATCTCCAGGTCCGCCTCGAGGGCGCCCGCGGTTCGCAATGCCTGGAAGATCGAGATCATGTCCCGCGGCGTGATCTTCAGCTTGTTTAGGGCCGTCGCTACATCGCTGGCCGACGTGCCCTCTACGGGCATCAGAAACGCCTCCTGCTCAATGATATCAAGTTCGGTCATCTCCGTCTCAACGGTCCGCCCTCGTCCGAACGGCTCCGGCTGCGACACGAGGGGCGTCGTGGCGATCATGATGGTAAGGTCGCCATGGGCCACCTGGCACGGCTTCACAAGCACGTCCCCGCCGACAACGATGGTGCCCGTGCGTTCGTTCACCACCACCTTGGCGGGCGGCATGCCCGTCTGAACGTCCAGCCGCTGAACCTTCGCGATGAAGGCCACCAGATCGGACGTCTCGGTCGGAGGAATGGCCACGTTCACCGCACCGGCGCCTAGCGCGCGCGCGGTACGAGGGCCGAATTCGGTGTCAATGGCTTCGCGAATGGTGTTGGCCGTGCCAAACTCGGGTTTCTTCAGCAGCAGCGTAATCCGTTCGCCGTCCGTGATGGTCGATGGGATTTCCCGTTCCACATAGGCCCCCATGGGCACTCGTCCCGCGGTTACGTGGTTCTGGCGAACCGACGTGCCGCCTCCGCCGCCGCCCGCGTTGAATCCACCAACCGACACGGGGCCTTGGGCGACCGCATAGGTTCTACCGTCGATCCCCATGAGGTGCGTCTCGAGAAGGGTGCCGCCTTCGAGGCTCTCGCTGTCGTAGACCGAGCTGACGTGTACGTCGATGCGCGTGCCTTCTTTCGCGAATGCAGGCACCTTTGCCGTCACCACCACCACGGCCACGTTGGCGGGCGCGATGCCCCGCTCGCCGGTGACCTCGACATCCAGCCGGTCCAGCATGCGGATTTGCCGCTGAATCGCATCCGACGCCTTGTCTCCCGTGCCGGCGAGCCCCACCACCAGGCCGAGGCCGCGCAGATCGTTGCCGCGCGCCCCCTGGATCTCGCACAATGCGTCGATGCGGATGGCATGTGCCGTACCCGCGAACGCCAGGACGGCGGCAAGGCCCGCCAGTGCGACGGCGGCCGGAGCGTTGGGACGATGCAGAGTCATGACAGCCTACCTTTCAGCCGATGTCGCCTAGAACGGCGAGAACCAATCGAGAATCTTGGTAATGAGTCCGCGGCGCTGGTTGTTCCACAGGGGGCCACGGCCCCGGAGTTCCACGATGCAGTTGGCGAGTTGGTCCGACCGGATCGCGTTTGAAGCGGTCACATCCTTGCCGCGGGCCACGCCCTTGACATAGATCCGCGAATCTTCGCGATTGACGGTGACCTGTTTCTCGCCTTCGATCTCGATGTTCCCGTTGTCGTGGACCTTGGTCACCATGCAACTAACCGTGGTGGTCAGCCGGTTCTTACGCTTTGTCTGCCCCGTCGTGCGATGCTCGTTCTCAAGTTCCAGGGCCCAATTCGGCAACTTCTCCTGCTCGATGAGCCCGAGGCCGCCCGCCGGCTTCGTCGCGGTAAGAAATGGGTTGGCGGCCGACAACGCTTCGGATTCGGTGGACGATTCCTTCTTGGTGTTGGTGTTCGATTCGGTCGTCGCATCGATGACTTCCTGGACCAGCACCGTCACGATGTCGCCTTCTTCGAAGTCTACCTTCTTGTTCGAGATCAGGCCACCCTGATCTTCGGCTTCCTTGTCGAACAGGCTATCCGCGTTGGCGCCGAAGGCGGCGGCCAGCGTCATGCACGCGATCAATGCGTATCGCACGGAAGGTCTCCCTATTGAACAATCACGGTGCCGTCTTTGCGCACGGTACCGTAGAACTGTTCGTCCGATTTCTCGTTCTTGCAGGGAATGGTGTCGCCGGCGCAGCCGTCTTTGAGCGCGCGGGCGCTGCCCCGAACAAGCAGGGTCCCGACGCGGGTCTCCACTTTCACCATCTGGTATCGCTTGATCAGCCGGGGCAAGACGATGTCCCGAGGCGTCACCACCTCGCCCGGAAAGATGGTGCTCCGCGCCAACAGACCCACCGCCTCCTTGGGTTCGGTGATGAACCTGCCGCGTAGCGCCGACACGGCCCGCTTCTGCAATTCCACGTCGCGCAGGGCAATCGGCGTGCCGCGCGGGATGTCCCGCACCGCCACCAGTACGTCAACGTAGGCTTCGATATTGGCCTTGCAGTGGATGGTCCGTTTCACTTCGCCGTCCACGCGAATTTCGCCGCGGAAGGCGCCGGCCCCGATCCAGCGATAGGTGGGGTTGGGCCACCACGACACCATGACGTCGCCCTCGGGCACGTCGTAGCCGCGTGGAATCGGCGTGATGTCGATCAGCGACTGGCGCGGGTCCCACGGGATCTGGGATTCGATGAACTGGCGCAGGTCCTCGGACAGCATCTCGGGCGACACTTCGATGTGCAGCGTCTTCACGACCACGCTTCGGGGTCCATTCAGCCTCAAGGACCCGCTCTCCACACCTGCGTGGCGTAGCCGCGCTTCGAGCAGGGCCGATTCCAGCCGCTTGGAATCGCCCGGCGCGGGGGCGCCCATGACTTCCACTGATGCCAGGGCCTTGGCATTGGCGCCCCGGATGTCGGCCACCTCGCCCAGGTACACCTTCGGTCCCCGGACATACGCCTCGCTCTTGAGCTGCACCTCGTCGAACGCGGGGATTGGGGCGATCTCAAGGGCCGGCGGCGCAACGGCCAGCATTTCCGCTGTGGCGTCGGCATGGGCCGATCCGCCCGTGCAGATCGCCAAGCACGACGCCGCTACCGCGAGGAAGCGTACCAATACGCCCCCCCTTCGCTCGCCAGTATGTCTGTTCCCGTTCCGATTCATGGCATTCATCGTTCTCGATTCCCTAAGCGGGACGGCTCAGGCCGCTACTACCGCCTGACGTTGTTAGCCGTCTGCAGCATTTCGTCGGAACTTTGAATCACTTTGGAATTGGCCTCATACGCCCGTTGGGCAATGATGAGGTTCAGGATCTCCTCGACCGTCTGCACGTTGGAGTTCTCCAGGAATCCCTGCTCTAGCGTACCGATGCCGCTCAGGCCGGGATCGCCCGACACGGGCGCGCCGGACGCGGTCGTCTCGAGCAGCAGGTTGCGGCCCATGCGGGCGTCGAGCCCGGCCGGGTTCACGAACCGCACAAGCTGAATGGTGCCCAGGTTCGTGGGCGTTTCGCTGCCTTGCTGGAGTGCCGAGACTACCCCGTCGGACCCCACCGTGATCTGAATGTAGTCGCTGGGCACCGTGATGCCTGGCGTCAGCGGATACCCGTCGACATTCACGATGTTGCCGTTCTGGTCGATGCGGAAGCTGCCGTCGCGCGTGTACGCGGTCGTGCCGTCCGGCAACGTGACCTGGAAAAAGCCGTCGCCCTCGATCACGAGATCGAGGGGATTGCCCGTCTGGATGAGATTGCCTTGGGTGAATACCTTGGCAATGGACGCGGGGCGCACGCCGTGACCGACCTGAATCCCTTCGGGGATGGTGTTGCCCGCGGCCGTCTCCGTGCCAGCCGGCTGAAGCGTCTCGTACAACAGGTCCTGAAAGTTGACCTTGCTCTTCTTGAACCCCGTCGTGTTGACGTTCGCCAGGTTGTTGGCAATGGTATCAACGTTGAGTTGTTGACCGATCATCCCTGTCGCGGCGGTGAACAATGCGCGTATCATGGCCAGGTGTCCCTTTAGGTCGGTGCGCCGACCTCGTTAATGAGCCGCCCCATGGTTTCGTCGAATGCGTTAATCACGCGCTGGTTCGCGGCATAGGCCCGCAATCCCAGCGTCATCTGTGCCATTTCGTACGGGACCTGGACATTGGACATCTCCAGGGCCGCACCCTCGACCGTCGTATTCACCCCCTGCGCCGACCGCTGCATCGCGGCATCCGACGCGTAGTACAGGTTGTGTCCTTCGCGCGACAGCATGTGGGGGTCCTGAAACTCCACAAGACGGAGTCGGCCCACGGGTTCTCCGTCCACCGACACCGCACCGTCCCGGCTGATGGAGACCGCTCCACCGGATACGTTGACGCCGCCACCCCCTTCGCTCTGCAGCTTGTAGCCCTCGGAGGTAGCCAGTTCGCCGTCCGCGTCGATGGTGAAGTGCCCGTTGCGTGTGAACCGTTCGCCCTGGGGCGTCTCCACTGCTAGGTAACCCGGTCCGGTGAGGGCGAGATTCAGGGGGTTGCCTGTAGCCGTGACCGGTCCGCCCCTCACGTCGGTGAACGTCTCGATCGTGCGCAGGCCGCCGCCGGGTCCAGGGTCCTGGTTCAGCGCCGTGGGATGGCGCAACCGGCTCAACAGGACCTCGTAGAATCCGTTCTGAACCGCGCTCTGCCGACGGAAACCAGGGGTCGATGCGTTCGCCACGTTGTTCGAGATCACCGCCATCCGTTCTTCGTTGGCGATCATCCCGGACGCTGCGGCGTACAAGCCTTCGATCATCCCCTGGTCCTCCGATTCTTTTCCTATGGCCAACACCCACGCGGCATGCAACGCCCGTGGGCGGGGTCGTCAGGCGGCCCGGTAAACGCGGAGCTTCCGCTCCAGGGCTTAGCGACGGTCCGGAACGAAAACGGTTTGGGCGCCGTTCCACGTACCGGGCCAACCATTAGCGAGGGCAGACCTGCTATGTTCAAGTCTGCTCCGGATTGAGTAGAGCAACGGATGTGCCAAGATGTCGAAATCTCTCAATGCACTGAAGGGAAAGGGGTTGCCTGTGGTGTGTGAATTCACGGGCGCGCAGTTGGTCCAGAAAATCTTGCCGCCTTCGGCACATTCTGCACGTCAGGGGCAGGTGTTTCCCGGCCGACCGGCGCCGTAAATGGACAGGATGGCCTCGGCCTCGCTTCGGCGTCCCAGTTGGGCCGCCAAGCCGCGTAGATTGTCCCGCGCCGAGACATAGGCAGGGTCGCAATGCAGGGCGGTCAGGAATCGGTCCCACGCCGCGTCGGGCCGGCCTGCCGCATGAAGGGCCGCGCCCAGGTTGTTGTGGATAAGCGCCTCGCCATCCCAGGCCTCCAGCGCCTCCAGGAACGCCTGGGCCGCATCGTCATAGTGGCCCGCGGCGAAGAAGGTCTCGCCCTTCCGGTTCAGATCCAGCGCGACCGCGCGTTGTGCGTCCCGGGCTTGCCGCCAGGGCCCGGCGGCCTCTCCACGGGCACGTGCTGTCACGATCCAGGCAACGACCCCTGTCACGCTGTGCGTTTCGATGCCAACCACATCAAACCCGCTACGGGAAAGCACCACTTCAAGGCCTTGACGCGAGAACTGCCCCAATAGACTGGGCGGCTCGAAGCCCGGTCGCACAGGCGGCGCCCCGCCCGCGGAGAAGGCGATCCGCGCCTCGGTGTCGCCGCCATGGCGGAATACCGCGACCAAGACGCCTTGGTTCCCCACCCGGGATCGGGCGCCGTCCAAAACGGACAGCGCGGCGCCGGTGGGGGGGACCGGCTCGGTGAGAAGCACACACGAGTACGAGTCGGCCTGAGCCTCTCCCGGATCGCGAACTTCGTCAACAGCGCAATCTGGGCGCCCTTCATGCACCAGGTCGGCAACGATAGGGGCGGACCCGCCAACGACCAGGACCGTCTCTGCATCGTCGGGCACGGCTCGCGCCAGCGCCACTTCGCAGTCGGCGTAGCGGCCCGGATCCAGTCCAGGCGCGCAGCCGCGTTCCATCAGATCGAAGATGAGGTCCCTCACTCGTTCCGTCGCCTTGCCATCGTTGCATCCGTTGAACCACGTGATAGTGTCCGGTCGACGGCTCATGAACCGCTGCTGTGTTTCCGGGTCGGTCATGGCGGCTTCGATGGCGGGCGCGATGCCGTCAGGCGAAGACACCGTGACGATGGCGCCATCCTCCGGGTACATGTACCCGATACCCTCGTCGAAAAAGCCCGGCGCGCATTCGCGCAACGCTACACTGATGGCGGGTTTCCCCGCCAACACCGCCTCCACGGCCATGTTGGACTGGCAACACACGTACACGTCGGTGATGGCTACGCTGGCGGGCGCGCTCAACTCCCGGTCAATCGTGAGCGACCCGATGCCGCTATCCGCCACGATGCGCTCGATTCGTTCGTCCGCTTCGAGATCGTTTGGGTGGGGGCGCAACACGAATTGCCAGTCCGGATGTTGATCTGCAAGCTCGGCAAACGCACGCGCCACCGCCTCCGACGTTGTGTTCACATAGTCCCGACAGCGCGTACTCACCGCGCTGAACCGATGTGCATAGGTGAGCGCATAGGTCACCACAGGCCGGCTCGGGTCGAGCCCCAGGCTTTCGCAACTTTCCTCGCGGGCCATGGTGCGGAAGGGCCCCGCATACACGTCCCATTCGAAGTTCCCCGTGACGGCGATGCGGTCGGACGGGGTTCCGAGCGATTCGTAGACGGCCCGCGTGGATTCGCTGAACACCGCTACCATGTCTGCCGCGGGAGGGCTGAACAGGTTGATGGCGCCGACGGCGCCGCAGGGCGACCCGTGCAACACATGGAGCGACGGAACGCCAAGCCGTCGGCCGGCATGGATCAGCGTGCGCGTGTCCCGCGAGATGTCCTGTTGGACGACAATGCACCGTAGATCAACCTCCCCCGCGCAGCGGCGCAGCACGTCGACCACGATCATGGAAGACAGGAGTTCGGTCTGCAAGCTCTGCTGGATCGCCGCGGACACGGCGTCCCACTCCGACGGGTCGGTAGACGATGCCGACCACTCGCGTCGAAACGCAGGATCCGCGAATACTCCGGACAGATGCGCCAGACGTTCGCCTGCTTCGTCGGCCATCTCGGTTTTGCGCCGGTCATCGATGAAATCGAAGAGTTGCCTGAACGGAATGCCCTTGGCCTCGTAGAATGGGGCCATGTGGGGGTGGAAATTGATGATCTCCACGTCAGCGCGTTCGGTCAACGCGTGGGCCAGGTCCTCGCACCCCCTAGTCAACGTGATGAGTACAGACGGTTTCATGGTGAGCATGGTAGGCAAAAGGGGGGCGCGGGCGCAACGAGCCGCGATGCGGCTGGTTCTGTATAATGCGGACTCGTTAGGAGACACCTCGTGAGTTTGTCTCGAAAGGACGAAATCCGGCGCGACCGACTCGAAGCGCGGCGGCAACTGTCCGCCATGGAAGCCGCCACGCGTAGCGCCGCCATTCTCGAGCGGCTGATGAACGTGGCCGTGTTCATCCACGCGGAAACGGTGCTCGCCTACGTGTCGTCAAAGGACAACGAAGTCGACACCCACGCGGCAATCCAGACCTTGTTGGCACGCGGCCGCCGGGTGCTCGTACCCGTGGCTCGGGATGGCGGCCTACTGGAATGGTCGGCTGTGAACGATCTGAATGAACTGGCGCCGTCAACCTTCGGGATTCTGGAGCCCCGCGAGGAATGTCTCCGTTTGGAAACGCCGCGATCCGACGCCGTCGCCTTGGTGCCCGGCATCGCGTTCAGTCCCCAAGGCGGACGAATCGGCTACGGCGGCGGATACTACGACCGGTTTCTCGCCGGGTTCGATGGCGCAACCATCGGGCTGGCCTACGAACTGCAAATGGTGCGGAACATCCCCGTCGAGGCCCACGACCGGCTGGTGGGCATGGTGGTCACGGAATCGCGGGTGTACGCACCGGTCCCACAACTTGATTCCGGTCCTACAACCTGAGGCCGGTCCCACATTCGGGTTGCAAAAGAGCGGGAGGGTATCCGCTTAGGGGGAACCAGGCTATGGTCTGTTCATCCGATCCGTCAGATATGGGGCCGGACAGTGTGGGACCGGCGCCCCCGCCGGTCGGCCCATCCCCCGAGAGACCCAGGATGATCGGCGAGGGCGCCGGTCTCACACCGGATGGATCGTTTCTGGCCAGGCTCAACTGGTACCATGAGCGAACTGGCGGACTGACGGGATTACGAGAAAGGGGGATGACATGGGGATGGCAATGAAGGCACTGGCAATGTCAATCGCGGCAGGTCTGCTAACCACGGGTTCAGCGCGGGCCGCGGAAGCGGAACAACAGAGCACCTGGACCACGGACTACCGGTTCGGCGGGTGCGGCGGCCTCTATCTGCTCGCGGATCCTGGCGATCTGTGGATCGATATTGAGAAATCGGACCTGAACCGCGCGGGACGCACCACGTATCTCAGAGCGATTCTGTTCGGGCCGGACCGCCGTGTCATTGATGAGCAGCTCATCCCTGATGTTCCCGGCAAGGGTGAGCCCGGCCCCGTCCAACGAATACGGTTTGCCACGACCGTTACCCAACCCGGCGTGTATGGCGTGAACGTCACCGTGTCGACGGACCGGTATGGTCAGGATATCGCCTGGGGTTTCCGCACCAACTGCAAGCACTACCTTATCGAAACGTCGCGCGGGCATCGGGACGCGCGCCATGAGGAGCCGCTGGTGCTGCTGAACCCGGATGTGGCCGGCGAAATCTGTTTCATGCCCCGCGACGCAGCCATCGAACTCAACGTGACGAACATGCCCAAGGGCGTGGGAACCCTGACCGTGGTCGATGCCACGGGAAACGAACTGGCCACGCTGGCCGTGTCGGACAAGGGTGAAGCGGCCCACGCATTCGCCGCCGGCGCGCGCGAGCACACGCCGTGGCGGCTACGCCTGCCCAAGTTTCAAGCCGTGGTACACATCGATGGCGTGACGCGGTGGACCAAGGAGGAACCCTTCGACGCGTTGTCCCTGTGGACGCCCAATGCAGAATCATGGTTTCCGTTTCATGGCAACCGGTGGCTGCTGACGCCGTATTCGCGCACGGTCTACGGCGAACCGGGTATGGAAGGAACGGCCCAGTTCCGTCTGCACAACAACGGCCCTGCAGAGAAGAGGGTGAAACTTGCTCTCATGTTCTTAGGCCGCCTTGTGGGCGACGACCCCGCGAAAGAGCCGGTCGAATTCGTCACTGAGATCCCAACACATGTGCCTTGGGTGGATCCGCCTTGGCCGGTCTCGCTGAGCGCGGACACGGTGACACTCAAGCCCGGCAAGGCCGCCGATATCACGTTGTCGTATCGCGTGCCGGACGAAGGCGACCAGTGGGTGTGCCGGGTGCGCGCCGCCGCGGACGACGGATTCCAGACCTACGCGACCTTCGAATTGCGCCGAGGCGAAGCGCCTGCGGAACAGCCGCTGTCCATCCCCCACCTACTGAAACCCTACGACCACGAAAACGCACGCCTCGGGTATGCGCCGGCGTATCCGTTGGCCAACGAGATGTACTTCGACGCAGAGAACCGGCCGGCTGTTTCCGCGAAGAACGGCATCCACGTGTTGCGCGCGGGTGGCTGGGAAGAACGGACGCAGGCCGCGTTGCCGGACGGCAAGGAGATTCCCTTTAGTCCGGCCATGTCCAAGGTGGCGTTTGACCGCGACAACGGCGTGTACACAATCGGCCACTGGCGGGGAATACCGGGGTTCATCTATTCGACCGACGGTGGCGCAACCTTCGCCGCCTCTCCCATCCCCGGCAATGGCGGATTCGATATCGAACAGTTCTCAGGCCACAACCTGCCCGATGGTCCGCCGCCATTCGTCCGTGTCGTACGCACTGCCAAGGATCCGAAGCTCATGTGGCGCAGCCTGAACGATCTGGCCCTGTTTGTGCCCGAGAAGAAGACCGACGGCACGATAGTCGTCGGCGAACCGGTCCTGTTGACCAAGAAGTGCATCGGATTCTCGACCCATTCGGGCATCCCGTCATCCGTGGTGTCGCGCGGGTCCAGAGTCCACGTCGCCTGGGGTGAAGCCACCGAACCCGACGCCAAGGCGCCGGGTGTGCCCACCTACGTGGCGACCTACGACCGCGAGACCGGCGAAGTCAGCGAACCGGCCTTGGTAGGCTACGGGCCGCCCGCGAACGACGTACACAACACGCCCTGCATCACCATGGACAGCAAAGGTTATCTCCACGTGTTGGTAGGCACCCACGGCCGCGCGTTTCGGTATGCGCGGTCGCTGGAACCCAACGACGCCGCAGGCGGTTGGACCGAGTCAAAGGAACTGGGACCAGGTCTGCGTCAAACCTACGTGGGCCTCGTGTGCGACCAAGACGACGCGTTGCACGTGGTGTTCCGGCTGTGGTTCAGCGACGACACGTATTTTCCAGCGGGCACCTACGCCACCTTGTCCTACATGAGCAAACGGCCTGGCGAACCGTGGACCAACCCGCGTCCCCTGGTCGTGGCGGCGTTCACCGACTACAGCATCTTCTACCACCGCCTCACCATCGACCGCGCAGGCCGGCTGTTTCTGTCCTACGACTACTGGTCCACCTACTGGTTCTATCGCACCGACCACGTGGGCACCCGCCGCGCGCTGATGATGTCGCCGGATGGCGGGGACACGTGGAAACTGGCAGGGAGTGACGACATCGCGGTGAAGTAGCGCAAGATATGGACGGAGTCGTCCAGGTCTGAGCGGCCCGAATATGCCCTGTATGAACGCCCCACGCGGTGTCACCCAACACCGCGTGGGGCATGTAGCAAGCGGCCCGTAGCCCCCAATGACTCCAGGCAGGACGTGCCTACCGGCCTGTTACGCCCGGCGTCCTCC